>JAJFVI010000075.1 GCA_021371895.1 Eubacteriales bacterium
CGGGGCAATGCGGTGTCAGAACAAATACCCGTTCCCCGCACGCTTTCATCGCAGGGCTTCTAAAGGACACCGCTTCGCTCCCGCAGGCGGTACAACGGTCGTCCGCGTCCCACGCCGCGCATTCGGGTTCTTCGTGTAACAGCCTGAACTTCATCAGCGGTTTGCGCAGGCGTTCGATCTCATCGCGCGCCAAGTCCCACGCCTTTCCGATCTCCCGCATCACGTACTTGCGCAATGCAATCGCGGTTATCAGCGCCCCGAAAACCAACCCGGTCACACATCCGGCGATGTAGTCCGTCATTCGGCTCCGCCTCCCCTGTCAAGGCCGATCTCCCACTCGCTGCAATATTGCAGTTTGCGCGTCATCCGCCCGGTTTTCGGGCAAAGGGCGATGGGCTGGCTCGCGTCCGGGTAGTGAAAACAGGTTGCGCAGCTTTGCGGGCAGATCATACGCCCGGTGCGGTAGGCTTCCAGCGCGTCGGCGTCCTGTACACTTAGCGGCCCCAAGCCTCCGCCGCCTTCCTGCGCCTCTACCACGTCCGCAAGCGCTTTCCCCTTCAACGCTTCCACTTCCTCAGGCGTTAGCCCGGTATCCTCGTAGGCAGCCAAACGTATGGTGATCTCCTGTTTGCTCACGTCGGCGGTATATTCAGTGGCCAGCCTTCCGCGCCCGGGCAGGTAGCCTTCGTGCAGTTTCTTCCGGGTCAATCTGTCGTTGCTTTTCATCCTCATATCCTCCGCTCAAAATCGTTTGTCTTTTTCGCCATGCTGTCCGGCTGCGAGCCTTTCCAGCAGCTCCGGCCTTTGCAGCGCCCGCTTCCAGCAGGTTTCGCACACCTTCACATGGGGATTCACCAGGTACAGGCAATGTCCGTCCTTCATCCGCATGCACCGGCGCTCCACATGGTACGGCCACGGAGGGCATAACCCGGCCTGTATGTTGCCGCCGATCCCCACCGTGAATGTGGTGCGGAATTGGCCGTACAGTTTCAGCAAGGTTTCGGTATCCCCTTGCATTTTTTCATCTGCAAACCGTTGTAATTGCTCCGCTGTATCCTTGTCATATCCGGCCAGTTCAAATGCGTTCATGGTCTATGCCTCCTTGCTTTCTTTATAAGCGCTGTCAAGCGTTTGTATCCACTCGCGTATTTGCTGCAAGCAGCCGCAGTCAAAAACCGTGTCAAATGCCGGAAAGAAGCAGAACCCGCGCCACGGACCATACCACTTGATTTCCCCTAACTTGGATTCGCCGCGCTTTTCCAAAAGCGTATATGAGGGTGTCCTTTTGGCCGTATCCTGCGCATTGCGCTGAAGCACCATGTACTTGCCGTATAGAATTTCAGGCATGTTCTCCCTCGCTTTCTGCGCCATAGAATACGTTCGCTGGAATCTCGATGGTCTGCCCGGCAAGGACATGTTCAGAATCGGGTAGGTATTGAATTTTCCCGTCAGTTACAAAGAAGTGTGAACGTTTGTGTCCTGGCATGTTTGCGTTTAGGAGCATTGACGGCCTAAACGTTGGCTTATCGTAGTTTCCGTTAAACTGCCATCGCGCATCAAATGGAACATGTTGCTCATCTGCCGGGCTATAAACGAGATAAACACAATCAAGTTTTTCAACTCTTGCCATTGCTCATTCGCTTTCTTCGCCATCCAGTACACCATCCACACAGCGTTCACATTCTTGGCATGCTTCGCACGGGGGTTCGTCCACATCACCGCATCGATAACCAACGCATTTTTCGTCTATCATGCGGGGCGTAGGTAAATTCGTATTCACTTTTCCAAGGGGACAGCCAATTCCGTTCATAATGTCCTCGCTTTCTGCGCCAGACGGCGCGTTGTCGGTTCCGTCCATCACCGCAATCAGCGTAAGGCAGGCGTTTGCCGCCAGCTGTAAGTGTCGCTTGCAATCAGCTTCATCCCTTATGCCTTGCCCCTCAAAGTTGATTTTACGCATCATCGGTGGAAAGACTTCCATCATGCCACACAGGGCGTTGTAGGCTTCCGTTGCCTCGGCTTGCGTGATTGCAATAATGACCATATTTTCAGGCATTTTCGATTCCTTTCTCCGGCGCGTCATAGGCGCACAGGTCGAGCATTGCAGTTACGATTTTGCGCGCGTCCCGGATTCCATGGGAATATTGGCGGTTCCTATATCTCGCTTCTTCTTGGAATTTTTGAAGTTGATAGTCGATCCGATGAAGATGGTTCACCGCCGCGTTCCTCTCCCGCGTTACGGTCGCCAGGCTGACCGCCAGCCTAACGTTCTCAGCTTCAAGAGCACAGATTTTCTGTTCCGCTGCTATTTCAAACGGCGTTTCCGCCCCAAATTGGAGCCGTTCAAATGCTTCCGGCCCAAATCCCGTATCTTCATATCTCTTTAAGGCCCAATAAAAGTCAAAACAATATTCCCGGAGTTTATTACCATCAATTACCGTTCGCCTGACGCAACCATTCGGCAGGTTTTCATCAGCGATTGTCAGCCTTTCCATCAGGTTTTCACTTCGCTTTCTGCGCCAGACGGCTTTTCCATCGTGGTTTTCATGCCCGAAAAGGTATGCGAAACTTCATCGCAAGACTCACGTAATTGATCCGCATAAACCTTCAAAGCCTCTCGCAAAGCGGCCTTTACCACCACCGCTACCAGCTCCGCTTTCACGGTCGCCAGCTCAGCCGCCAACCGTCTATTCTCAGCCTTCAGCGCGCGTATCTTTCCCCACACCTGGTATCGGTAGTCCGCAAACCCTAGCCTGATCCTGTCAATAGCGAGGTCGCGTTCCACCGTGAGTTCAGCGATTTGTTTTTCCATGTGTTTCCCCAACACATATGCCGCGAACAGCGTCCCGATCAAAACACCCACAACCATATACCACGCGTTCTCAAAGCTCATTCTCCCGCGGCCTCCCTTCCGTCGTTCCCGTCGTGCCTTACAAAGTCAAACAGCGTCGGCGCGCCCCGCTTAGCTTCCGCCTCTTCACAGTACCCTACGCCGTCCCGGAAATAATCGGCGTTGAGCTCGCACCCCAGGCCGTTGCGCCCCAGTTCCACCGCCACCATCGGCACCGTGCCAATGCCGCTAAACGGGTCGTACACCGTTTCGCCCTCGTTGGTATATCGTGTGATACAGCGTTTCACGATGTCCAGCGGAAGCGGGCACACGTGCATCTGTCGGCCCTTCTGGCATTGTGTGGTGTTCAGCGTCCGCATCCGGTTGATGTCGTCCCAAACCTCGTCCGTCCAACTTCCCGCGCCGATCACCATATACGTGCATGGCAGCCTGCCGTTCCTGTCCAGCGCTTCGGACATGGCCACGTGTTCCTCGTAGCTATATACCGTCCCCCGGCTGTGCTTGCGGTAGGCGCGTTGCAGGTCGCCGGTGGGCAGGCGCAGCATCTCTTCTTTGGTCAGCAGTCGGTCACCGCTGCTTCGCCAGTAGGCGTGCGCGTCAATCTGCCACCGGGCACGGGTGTAATCTTCCTTGCTTTTCGCCACGGGGTTGTCGGCATACGCCTTTTCGGTGCTGCTGGGCAGCTTGCGGAATATCAGGATGTACTCCGGGCAGCCTACGCCCATCTTCGTGCCGTCCTTGCATTGCTCCGTCCAGCCCAGCCGGTAGGTCTGGTTGTTCTCGCGCACCACGTCCGTCACTATGGTAATCATCCCGCAGTATTGAAACCCGTGCTTCATGTAGTGGGCGATGGTCAGCGCGTGGAAAGGCTCAATGGTGGGCATCCCCGTACCCGTCTGGTTGCCGAAAAGCACCCGGTCTTTCACATGGCAGCAGTAGATACGTCCGGGTTTCAGCACCTTCAGCAGGCTCGGCGCCAGAAAGTCCATCTGTTCAAAGAAGCGGTCGGTATCCTCGTTATGCCCCAGGTCGTTGTAACTGTCGCTGTAGGCGAACAGGTTGGAAAACGGTATGCTCGTCAGGATCATGTCCGCGCTGTTTTCCGGCATCGCCGCCGTTTCCAGCACCGTATCGTTCAGGATCAGCCGGTAGCGGCTTCCGCTTACCTCCATGCGGTTCGCCCCGATGCTCCGTTTCATCCGCTCCACCGCCTCCCTGGTATTCAGCCCGTACCGGCGCAGGATGTCCGCCATTTTCCCCTGCAACGCGTCATGTCCCGCCCATTTCCGCTTCAGCGTGCGCACAATGCCGCGTTCCGTGTCCATGTGGATAATGTCGATCATCACCCGCTCCCCCTGTAAAAAGCGGTAGATGCGGTGGATCGCCTGCACAAAGTCGTTAAACTCAAAGTCGATTCCAACGAAGATCGCCCGGTGGCAATGCCGCTGAAAGTTGCACCCCTGCCCGCTGATCTCTTTTTTTTGTGGCCAGTATCCGCGTCCGTCCTTCGGAAAAGTCGATTACGTTTTGCTCGCGCAGGTCGTACTCCTGTGTGCCGTACACTTCCACAGCCTCCGGTATCTGGCGCTTGATCTCCCGGCGTTCCTCTTCCAGGTCGTGCCAGAGGATAAAGTGCGCTTCGGGGTCGCTGTCGATTATCTCTTTCGCCAGCGCTACGCGCGCCCGGATGCTCTCCCGCTTCTCCCGCGCCGCGGCGGGCAGGTTAATGGTCGCGTCCATGGCCACGCGTACCTGCCCGTCCTTCTCCACACCAAACCGCTCCGTCTGGCTTGTCAGCTCATGGTAGCGTACCTCCATCGGCGGCAGCGCATACCCCGCATCGTCGTACCCAATATCGCTCGGCTTTTGGATGAAAAGCGCCCACGTGCTCACCCAAAGCCAGAATTCTTCCTCCTTATGCGCGTGCAGCGCGGCTTCGTGCGCCTTTTCGCTGTTGCGCTGGAAAAACCGTTGCAATATGTGGCTTACCTCCGCCACTTCCAGAAAACCCGCGTATTGCAGCAGTTCCACATACCGGTTCGGGCTGGGCGTCGCCGTGCATACCAGCTTGTAGGGCACGCCCTTGAACTTGTCCAGCGATACCAGGTTCGTTTTCGTGCTGTGGCTGCGCAGCACGCTCGCCTCGTCCAGCGCGCAGGCGGTGAACATCCGCGGGTCAATGTCCCCGTCCCGCACCCGCTCGTAGTTGGTCAGCATAATCCGGGGATAACTCCCCAAATTGAACACATAATGATCCCGTTCATTCTCGATCTCCGCGGCGTTTCGCACATACGCGGGCGCTTTCGTCCACCCCAGCAGTTGCAGCGCGTCTCGTGTAAACTCCTGTTTCACACCCAACGGCAGCACGATCAGCGCCCAGCCTCCGGCGTGCTCGGTAACCAACCGGCACCATTCCAACTCCTGCACCGTTTTCCCCAGCCCGAAGCTCTCAAACAGCGCCCGCTTCCCGCCCTTGCAAGCCCAGCGCACCGCGTCCCGCTGGTGGGGCAGCAGCGCCGCATGGATCTCATTGTCCATCACGTCGAAGCCGCTTTCCGTCGCCACAACCAGCTTCGTCTGTAAAAATTCATCGTAGGTCACTTATTTTTCGCCCCCGCCATTATTCTGCATTCGTTCAGGCTCTTTGCTCTCACGTCGAATATGTAGGCACACTCTTTGGGTAGATATTCACCGGGCAAGCGGTATCGCGCGGTTTTATCCTCCGGCTCTCCCGTCTGCTTTTGGATGAACCGCATAAACGTGGTAGTCACGATGCGGCGTTGCTTAAAACTTCCTTTGCTCTGGCCGAGCTTCACAGCTCCGTCGTGGTTATCTCCTGCGCAACGCATCAGCGCAAACCGGTGTCCGGCAGAATCGTGTAACAACTGTACATATTCCGGGCATCCCAATTGCCTGTACAGTTCAGCGCTAAAGAATATTCCGCTTTTCGTAAGCGTCACGGCCTGTTCTCCAAGGGGGCGCGTGTATGCACTGAACCCGGCCAAAACTCCGGCGTTTTTATCCGTCACCGCTCGCTCGCCTCCCCACCATATGAACGTCATGCAGCCTGCCCCCGTAAAATCTGTAGGATCGCCCTGAAAATAGGGTAAAACTGTTGCGGTACAACGGCATTTCCGAGGGCTTTAAGTCTGTCCACCCTAGCGGGAACCCCATAAGCCACTCTACCCACGTCGGGTTCAGTTGCCCACCAGCTACCATCTGTAAATTCGGCGCGCCATCCCCGTGTTCGCCCGTCCCGTTCGCGCAGTTCGCGCACGAGGTCGGCAACATCATTCCCCGTGCGATCCGCTGCGGAAGGTTGTCTTTCCCCGGGTCTTTGATACGGCTGGGCGGTAAGCCTTGTACCCCATCCTTGTAATTCTGCGCTCGCGGGGTCGGACATAGTTTTACCGCATTTGCTAAATCGTGTGGCATGTAATGATGATCCGCCCACCGGTTGTTTATTCCCCGTGGAGATGGATTCGCTGTCGGCATCGGCCACATCCGCGCGCACGCCGGCGGGCTTCCCGTAGGGGCCACCTTGACTTGCGCTGATAGGTTCGGTTCCCCGCGGCTGTTGACATAAAACGCCCGGTTGGAGGAATCCGCCGCTACCGGTGTTTTCCAAAGCCTCGTCGCAGTCCGAAGGCTGCTTTTCTGCCCACCTCGGCTCGTCCCCATACAATCCGCGGCGTTGGGCGTCGGCCACATTTTTGCTTGTTGACATAGCAACACTTGGTGCCCCTTTGCCCAGCGCGCTTCTATTTTCGCAGGGTCTTTGTATTCCCCGCGTCCGACCGCATCCTCCGCTCCGGGAGTGCGCCACAAACGCAATCCGTTCCCTTCGGTGCGGCGCTCCGACAGCCGCAGCTTCAAAATCAAAAATCCCGACTTCGTAGCCTTCACGCTCCAGATCGGCGCAAACATCGTCAGCCGCGATGTGGAGGATTCCAGGTACGTTCTCACCGATAACCCAACTTGGCGCAAGCTCTCGGATAACTCTAAGCATCTTAGGCCATAGGTAACGGTCGTCCTCATGTCCCCTCTGCTTTCCAGCCACACTAAAGGGCTGGCAGGGGAATCCACCTGATACAATGTCAACTGTTCGTAAACCGGTTCTTTCAAAAAAGCTCTCTCCCGTCAGCGTGCGTATGTCGCGCCACCTGGGCACGTCCGGCCAATGCATTTCAAGCACCTTCGTGGGGTAATCCGCCCACTCGCATTGTCCAACGGTGCGGAACCCCGCCCATTCGGCGGCCAAATCCAGCCCGCCGATGCCCGTAAACAGGCTAAGGTGAGTAAACGCTTTCTGCTCCACCGTCCGGCCTTACCCTTCCGCCCGCACGCACACGGCCTTATCGTCAATGTAGTAGTCCGCACTCACCTTGCGCGGGTTGTTTCCGTACATGCCCCGGAACAGCGGCAGGTTGTCGTTTACGGCATCGAAATACAATTCGTGAAATTTCCCGCAATAGATCAATGCGCTGTTTAGCAATTTACCTTCCCTGCACGTCCAAAGGATCAGCTTGCAGCCGCTTTTTTGCAGTTCGATCAGCCTGTTTATCAGCGGAAAGTTTGCCTCTCCGATCAATGGCCATTGGTTGGATACCAGGCACCCGTCAAAATCCACGGCAATAGCGGTCGAGTGCTCCGTCCCGTCCGGGAAGTGGGAAACAGGCGGTATGTCCAGGCTCGCCCCGCTCTCCCGCTCCCGCGTTCCCTGCAGCGTGTCGATTGCCGCGCACAGCGCGTCTTTTTCATCGCCCGTAAGGTTCACCCGGTAAAATACGGCCTGTACCGCGGCGATCATCGCGTCGGTCATCATCGTTTTATCCTTCCGCATTGGCTTGTTTTTGTGCCTCGGTTTGCACCTGGGCGGCGGGTAGCCCTTTGGCAAATTTGGCGAGCTTATCCTGTGTCGCGTCGGCAATCCGCACGGGAAGCAGCAACCCACACCTGGTTGCGCTGCGCACAATACAGGCGTGGGTTTCGTCGGTAATTTCAAACAGGATGGTTTCACCCGCAAAAGCGTCTGCTATCTTCCGTAGCAAGCTCGCGCTGAATGCGATCCGCGCCGTGGTTTTCGGCACATCCCGCACAATCTGATACCAGTTAATGTAAACCACGTCCGGGATCACCTTGGTAATCGTCGTATCCCCCTGTGTCAGGGAGAATTTGCCCTTTTCCGCCGTGATAATCGCGTCGCTATCGGCCATCGGAGCAATCAACGGCATCAGGAAAACAGCGTCGTCACCGCCTTTGCACGGTCCCTGTACCTGCATCAGGATAAATCCCGTAAGCGCCGTGGCCGTGTACTTGCCGCTCTCGCAGCGCATTTCAACGTACCGTAGCGCCATGCGGCTTTCAAAGGCTTTCGGTGTGGTTTTCGGCAAAACCGCGTGCCGTAGCGTGCGGTAGATTTTGCGGTATTCCTCTGCGCTAAGGTAGATTGTGCTCATGGTTTTCCTTCCTTTCGTCGTCCGTAGGTTCCTTATCGCTGCGTTTATCCTATCAATTGAGCTAGTATCAGCGCTCCAACCAGTATCACAGCAAGGAAGATGGTTCCCCAGTCTGGCCTTACGCGGTATTCGTGGTACGGGTAGATTTTCAGCGGCGCAAACTGCCGCCCGGTTTTCTTCCCGCGCACCATCAGCACCGGGTAATCGCGGAACGCCCGCCTCATTTCCCGTCCAGTCATGCTTCTTTTCCCCCGTTCGGTGTGCTTTCGTTCAAGGGTTATTGCGTTTTCGTTTCATTTATGGTAAAATAAAACGTGGGCTTTTGTGATTGCTTTGCAAATCCCATCCAGACCGTAACTGCTCGCAACAGGTGCGGTCTTTCTTTACGTGCTTCATTCATAGCCTTCTATGCGCACGCCCAGCCGTTCCAGTTCGCGCTTCCAGCGCGCCTTCGTCTCCGGCGCGCAATGCGCCATGGCGTCCTCCCACGTCGGAAACCGCCCGTGTTCCTGCCGAAACTTCATCTGGTAGTACAGGCTGTCTTTGTCGTGAGGCAGTTTCGCCTCGTGTTCCCCCGCGCAAACTGGGCACTTTCCCGGCGCGGGCGGGAGTATCTTGATCGGTTCGGGTTTCGTTTCGCTCACGGCCCTTTTCATCGCGTTTCCCTCCCGTTTCTTCTCGTTGCCCCGGCGCGCACGCCTCACTGGTCGAGCGCGCCGGGGTCGCCCCGCCGGGGAGTTCGTCCCCGCCGTTCGCCGCTTTTACAGGGCGCTAAGGTCGCGGGGTTTTCAGTCCCGCCTGCAGGCGGGTTTCTCTGCCGGTCGGCGGAATCGAACCGCCGCCGCGGCGGCTGCCGTCCCTCGGCCTCCGCCTTCCTTCCCGACACGTTGTCTCATTCATCGGTAATCTCCGGGGCCGCTCCCCTACAAGTACGGCCCCGGAGTGCACATCCATGGTTTCCAATTTGGAACTACGCTACTTCCACATGTCGGTTCTCCCCTTCCTCATGGTCGCAGCGCTCTCCGCATCCTCTGCACCTCACGGCCTTTGGCTCGATCAGACAGTCGGTTCGTAGGCGCTTTGTTTGGTCGTGCTGTACAGGCGCAGGCGCTCAGCCTTTGCCTGTACAGCCACCCGTACACGCCGTGTACGTCCTGGGCCGCTTCCTGCGTGGCGCTCGATGTGGCACATCCAAAGTCCAAGTCAGTTTAGGGTTCGCGCGTTCCGGTGTGGCTTGCGCGTGGAGGTTTGGCAATCTTTCACCTCCTTCAGCGTTTGGGTTGCCCGTCTTTCCGGGCCGCCAGATGGTATTTCCTGTGCGCCTCTTGGAGAGTAACCATCAATCCCCGCAATTACCTGTGCGCCTTCGGGGGCTTCGTTCAAGACTTCCTAAAACCCAACCGACTATTCTCACGCTTGCGCGTGGCGTCCACGGAGAATTGGGGCGGTGGTCGGGATTCGAACCCGCATTTCCGGTTTTGAGTACTCTCCAAAGGTGCGCGATGATCGACCTACCCTGCGCGGAGTCGAACCATGGCTAGGTTGCAGAATCGAACTGCGCTTCCCATCGCGCCACTCACCGTGAGCTTTTCCTAAGGATTTGGCGTAACCGGTGTTCTGCCGTTGAACTACCGTCGCATGTGCGCCCCATCCGGGCGCTTTTTCTGTTATTCCGCCGTTTCGATCACGTTGATAACACCCTGGATGATCTTGTCGTAGAATTTGCGGGCGAACTCGCGCATTTCCATAATGGGTTGCTCCGCATCCCATATGAACAATTCATCAATCGCCCGATCCGGCATGCCCTCCATTGCGTCGATCATGTCCTCTATGATTTCGTCCGTGCCATAGCACCCTTCGTCGTTTTGCAGGAAAGCGACCAGCTTTTTTGCATCAATGCGCTTTTTCATAAACCTCTCCTTTTGCCCGCGCATGGGCACGAAGTGCGCGGGTACTCACTCTGTTTTCTTGATCTTCTTCCCGCCCTGCCCGTGCCCGCGTGGCAGGCTTACTGTATGCGGTTCTGATCTGCATTTGCCTGCCGTTGCAGGCTGTTTCTGTGCCCGTCTTTCCGGGATGCCATTGCCGTGCGGTCGCCGCTTCGGTAGTGCGCCACCGTGATTGTCACGATTTCACCCATCCTCCGGTCTTATCTCCGCTTTGTGTTGCCGCGCTTCTGCAATCGCGCCGCCACCCATTATCGTATAGGCTTACGCCTTGCCCCGCCGGATGCACCGTCATGAAGCGGGGTTAGGTGTTGGAGCGCGGGAGGGGAATCGAACCCCCGTACCCGGCTTGGAAGGCCGGTGCTCTGCCGTTGAGCTACCCGCGCGCGTTTGGTTTCCCGCTCGTTTCCATCGCCCTGCGGAAAAGGTCGTCGATGCTGGAGCCTTCGATTTCCTTTTGGTAGATCATCCGGGGAATGTACTTCGCCACGGCATACGCCAGCATTTCAGGCTTTAACCTATTGGCTTTGGCGTACTGGTTCAGGGCTGCGGCAGTTGCGGCGATAATCTCAATTAGTACGTCCTTTGGGCTTCCTGCGTAGATCACGTAGGTTTTCACAACTCCCGTTTCGTCGGAACGGTTCGCCTGCAACTGCACCATCCGTTCATACCTCCTGTATTACAATGCCCAGGCATTCCTTCATCAGCCGCTTTTTCAGCCGGTACACCTTGTCGCGCTTCGTGGCTTCGCTTTTGGCGTCCAGCACCCGGTAGGTTCCGTCCGTTTCCAAGGTTACAAAGTCGGCTATGTAGGTCACGCCGCCCGGCACTCCGAACCGTACCTGTGTCATTACGCCGCG
>JAJFVI010000099.1 GCA_021371895.1 Eubacteriales bacterium
CCATCCACGCCAAGGCACCAGATTTTCGCGGCGTCTTCGGAGAAGAAAGCGGCGTCAATTGTGCGCACTACCTGCTCAAAGTCGGCACGTTTAGAGGTGGCAATGGGGAACATGATGCCGCTGCCAGTGGAGCTCTTGGGCTGGTGATGTGCGCCAGCAGGGCCTTCCAAAGACGGATACATGTTCAGTTTAAAGCCTTCAATCTCTGTAGCAGCAGCGATGCCGCCAATCTGATCATAGTAGGCATAGGTTGCGCAGGACGCGCCCGTGGCCATCTTTTGGCTCCACATATCGCCATCAATCGGGTCAGCCATTTCTGGATCCAGCAGGCCTTCGGTGTAGAGCTTGGCAAAGAAGGTGATGTACTGCTTGTACTGATCGCTGATTGCGCCCGCAAAATAGGTCTTGCTGGCGTAATCCCAGCTCAGCGTGTTAGAGCCGGATGCACCGTTCTTACCAAGGCTGATGCCCCAGGAAGGCATGGTCATGCGGTAGAGCACACGGGGGCCGGCTAGGATGGTCAGCGGATAGCTGTCGGGATAATCAGCCTTGTAAGCTTTGAGAATCGCGTACAGATCATCAAAGGTCTTGGGGGCAGGCAAGCCCTTCGCGGTGAGGAAATCCTCACGAACGAACAAGCCACCATCATAGAACGGGACATCGGTTAGCGAAGGCATGTAGTAACGTTTGCCATCACTTAAGTTGAGTGCGTTTACAGCATCCTGCAGGCCAAACTCCTCAACGCGGGCATTGAAGTTGGGCGTCCAATCGGTGTAATCGCTCACGGGTACCAACGCGCCGTTGAGCGCGAGGGAGCCGTTCTCGCCCTTGGTGGTTTGGTACAGAATCACGTCCGGGGTGTTGGTGCCGGTATTCAGCGTAAGGGAAACCTTGGTTGCATAGTCTGCAATCGGGATTACCTCAAAGGTGAAATCGACATTGTACTTTTCCTCAATCGTCTTGACCGCCAGCCAATCCTCCTGGAAGGGGAGCGTCGCGTTGTCGGAGTAGTACAGCGTGACCTTGAGAGGCTCTCCGCTGGCTGCGGTTTCCGCAACGGCAGTGAAGGAGATGCAGGTAAGGATCATCGCCACTGTCAAAGCAAGTGCCAGTAGTTTTTTCATGGATTCTCCTCCTAACAAAGCATTTACAACAGTTCATGACAACAAACAATGTTTCAATGAATACAGCGAATCACGAACTATTATTTTATAATGTGGAGTGTAACTTTGTTTCAGATGGATGTCAAGTTGATTTTCAGGTTCTCGTTATATGCCAAAATAATAAGCAAAATTATGTGAATAAGTCACAAATATCAACAATTTCGGCATCGGCATATAGCAATGTAAACATGTTACGTTGTATGACTTTCAGAAATATATATAAGCTTTTGAAACTATGATAGAATGTGAATCCCTTATAGATAGCTGCCCAGGTTGCATGCCTGCGTCAAATCCAGAAAAGTGTGTCAATATGTCCGGCATCATGAAGCAGCTGAGAGTTCGTTCTTGGTGTTGGCCGTTTCAGCCTTTGGAGCATTTTGCATAGGCTGTGCTTCCAAGACATTCTGTTATATGTGTGAACGGAACGGGAAGGTTTACGGATGTGTCGCCATGCGCGAAGTAGCATGACCGCCGCCTGTTCGCTGATGCGCTTTCGGGCGGGCAAGTGGGTTGACAGCCACGCAAACGCTGTCCATTGACAAGGACCTTCCCGTACTGTACAATAAAGCAAATAGGAAGAGTAAGCGGTTACGCAACCGCTGTATAATCTCATACAATGGGGGCGATTCCATGGGGTACCTGAAGGAATGGCGCGGGTTTGACATTGCAAGCCGCCAGCAAAAGATTGAAAACGCCTTTCTGCACAAGAAGTTGACCAGACCCGAGGATTTTCCGCTCATCATCAACACTCCATGTTATTTTGGCTTTGGCAATGATCCGATGCCTGCCGGTTACTGGGATCGTCCGGAGGTGATGGTCAAGTTTCAGGAGGATGGGTTTCTCCGCCACCTGCAAACGGTGGACGACGACACGGTACCCTACTTTATGCCGTGGTTTGGCACCGGGGTGATTGCATCCGCCTTTGGCTGCAAGGTGAAGCCTGCGACGGGCAATGGCGATGATCCAGGCATTTGCTCCGCCTGCGTGGAAACGATTGCCGATATTTCCCGACTGAAACTTCCCGACCCTTCGCGCGACGGGGATATGCCTCGCGTGTTACGCTTTATCGAATATGCCGTGCGCCACAGCGATCTGCCCGTAGGGCTTACGGATATGAACAGCCCCCTTTGCACGGCAGCCCAAATCTGCGGTTATGAGAACCTTTTCTTGTGGATGTACGAGGAGCCGGAAGCCATCCATGAGCTGATGGAAAAAATCAGCGAATGTTTCATAAAATGGACTATATTGCAAAAGCAACTCATCGGCGAACCGCTTTCCCAGAGTAACGGCCTGCAGGGGCTGTGGAGCCCAAACGGCGTAGGCATCTGGATGTCGGATGACGATCTGGTGTCCATCGGGGCGGAGCTGTACGCCGAGTTTGTGACGCCCTGCTATGAGCGGATTCTGGAAACGTTCACGGGCGGCACGCTGCATTACTGCGGCGTTGGTACCCATCAGTTGGATAATTTGTACCACATGAGGCATCTGCGGGCTATCAACAATTCGCCGATGGGCCGGTTTGATCATTTCCGAAAGCTGGCCGATCGCATGCGCAGCAAACACGCCATCATCATTCAGGATGGCGCGCCCCTCAACCATGAAACCTACTACGATAGGCTCCTTTCCGACTTGCCCAGCGTGGATGGCATGATCCTTGCCACCTTTGTGGAGGACGGCTTCGCCCTGGGAGACGACGGACAGACGCTGCTTGTTCACCGTGACGCGCTGGAGGTCGCCAATGGCGTGGCCTGTTCTGTGCGAAAGGCAGTGGGTAAGGTGCTGGCCAGAAACGGAGCCTGACAGCGTAACGGCAACTGGAATGCGGTGTGGCGGTCATACTATTTCAAATCCTTAACGCTTTGATCTTGCGGCGATTTTCCCCCCTGAAATTGTCACGAAATCTCAACGTAGACACCGCTACGCTTTCGATTCCATTCCTTGTCAAAGACTAAAATCGCTGGCAAGCTCTAGTGCATTAAAGACTTGAAATAGTATCACGGGTGCATCGGCCTGCCTCGCGTCGCCCAAGCAGTGCTCCGCGCTGCTCCCGCTGCCGAGCGCGATGCTCCCGGCGGGCAGGCCCCATTTGAAGCCTATCAAGGTTGCGATGGCGGACAGCGGATAATCAGAAGGAAGCAAGTGGTTGTTGCTTTCCTTTGCGCGAATGTTCGCGTTGCACTTGTCGGTGCAGCTTCGCATCGCGTTCATCAGGCTCTTTCCCAAGTCCTGCAAAGGGTGAAGAAGGCTGGCAATGGGTTGATCGCGGTTCATCTGCGCCGCATACTGGCTGTTAAACCGATCGATCATGTCCGCCCATGCGCTGCCCTCCCGGCAACACACGAAAACGGCAAGGTTGGCTGCATTGCGTTCGTGCGCACGGAGGCCACATTGCTCCTTCGCTCAAGAGCGCCAGCCGTGCAGATCGTCCAGGAACGCCTTTACTTTCTTCACGCCGCCGGTCTGACTTTAAGCGGCAGCCCGGATCCCTTTTTGTAGCGGCAGCTTTGCGAAGGGAAATGCCCAGCAACTGATCTTTCGGGATGATTTCGCTGACGTGGAACTGCTGGAAAAGCCGTTACCAAGGCTGCATCATCAGGCATCACTCTGCGGGTAATAGAGGCTTGCGCAGAGGGTAGATCAAGCGGTTGAACGCATACGCCCATCCTCTTCGGCTGAAAACCATGATTCTGATCCTAAGTATAAAATACATCAGGAGGAAATCACAATGGACATGCAGGAAATCTCGCTAAAGCTTCAAGCCGGCAAGGCGAAGGAAGTAAAGGCGCTGGTGCAGCAAGCCATCGACGAAGGCATTTCGGCAAAGACAATCCTGGAAGAGGGCTTGCTCTCGGGCATGAGCGTGATCGGAGAAAAGTTTAAAAACAACGAGGTGTTTGTGCCCGAGGTGCTGGTAGCCGCGCGCGCGATGAACATGGGCGCGAGTCTGCTTAAGCCGCTGTTGGCCGAGGCAGGGGTCAAGGCCAGCGGCAGGGTGTGCATCGGCACCGTGAAGGGCGATTTGCACGATATTGGCAAGAACCTCGTTAAAATGATGATGGAGGGCAAGGGGCTGGAGGTTGTCGATCTCGGCACGGACGTTGCGCCCGAAACCTTTGTGCAAACCGCGATTGACCAGAATTGCCAGATCATCTGCTGCTCGGCGCTGCTGACCACCACAATGGGTGTTATGGAGGATGTGGTGAAGGCCGCGCAGAGCGCCGGAATCCGCGATAAGATCAAAATCATGGTTGGCGGCGCGCCAGTTACGGATTCCTTTTGCCAGCGGATCGGCGCGGACGCATATAGTCCGGACGCGGCCAGCGCGGCGGATCTTGCTGTGCGGTTTTGCGCGTTGTAATTCAATGCTCCGCCTGCAGCGCGATAGCCTTACGTGAATTGTGCCCTTACGCACAAAAGCAAGACCCTATGCTGATTCTACTTCTGGCGGCGGTGGGCGGCGTCTGCGCCGCCGGAACCCTCCCGGTAACCACGAGTGACAGGGTGCCAACGTAACGGTCGTAGGCACGCAGCCCAAAATCGCCGTTGCCCCATTGACACTGACGCACTATATCTGACTTTAACCTGTGGTTTTTCAGTTATCTATATGCGCGGGCGGTGCTCTGGGGTATCACGATGCTCTGCAGGCACATCAAATCGCCTGTCGCGTGGGTACTGGTTCTGGCCTTTTCCGGGCTGGGCTTCGGGCAGCGCACACAGCAGCCCGATGCGCTCATCGGCGGCGTGGGTATGGCGTGGGCGTTGATTCAGCCGCCGAAGTGCCTGTTTCACCTTGCTAACCGGAAACTGGGCCTATTGTATGAATAAGGAGAATACACCATGCACTCTAATAATATACTGTACCAGACCCTTCGCCATGAAAAAACCGGCGCGTTGCCGTGGGTGCCTTTCGCGGGCGTACACGCGGGCAAGCTGATTGGCAAAACCGCCAGAGAGGTGCTGACCGATGAAACCGCCCTGCTCGACTCGCTGCTGGCGGTCAACAGGCTGTATAGGCCTCATGGCCAGCCCGTGATGTTTGATTTGCAGATAGAGGCCGAAATCCTCGGTTGCGAGTTGGTGTGGACGGAGGACGGCCCCCCGTCTGTGAAAACACACCCGTTGGCGGATACCATGACCGTGCCCTGCCGCTGCACCCTGCCCACCGAGGAGGATGGCCGCATCCCCATGGTATTGCGCACCATGCGCCGTATGCAAGAAGCCGTAGGCGATACCACTCTGCTCTACGGCCTTATTTGCGGGCCGTTCACGTTGGCCAGCCACCTGCGCGGTAATGACCTGTTTATGGATATGTTTGATGATGAGGAGTACGTAAACGAGCTGCTTGCCTACTGTACCGCGTGCTGCAAGCGCATGGCGGGGTACTATGTCGCCGCGGGCATGGATGTAATTGCCGTGGTCGACCCGTTGGTGAGCCAGATTTCCAGCTCACATTTTGAAACATTCCTCACCAAACCCTTTGTGGAGATTTTTGAGCACATCCGCGCGCTGGGGGCGTTCAGCTCGTTTTTCGTATGCGGCGACGCGAGCCGGAACATCGAGGTGATGTGCCAGACCCGCCCCGATAGCATCAGCGTGGATGAAAACATCGACCTGCCCGCCGCCAAAAAGATCACCGACCGCTACAATATCGCTATCGGCGGTAACATCCCGCTGACCAGCGTGATGCTGCACGGCACCCAGCAGGATAATATGAAGTATGTGCTCGATTTGGTGGATCGGTTGGACGACACGCGCAACTTTATCGTAGCGCCCGGATGCGATATGCCCTACGCCGTGCCTGTGGAAAACGGCATTGCAGTTTCACAGGCTGTTTTGCAGCCCGACAGCGTGCGCGCTATGCTGCGCAACTATGTGGCCGTGGAGGAAAACATCCCTGTGGATCTGCCCGATTACGGGCGCTTGACCAGGCCGCTGGTGGAGGTGTTCACGCTGGACAGCGCTACCTGCGCTGCCTGCACCTATATGATGGGGGCTGCCAACGTGGCCAAGGCGCATTTCGGCCCTGCCATCGATGTGGTGGAATACAAGTATACCCTCAAGGAAAACATCGCTCGCTGCAAGGCGATGGGGGTGAAAAACCTGCCGTGCATCTACATCAACGGGCAGCTCCGCTATTCCTCGTTAATCCCCAGCAGGGATGAGCTGCAACAGGCGATTGAGGCCTTGCTGTAGTATGCCAGGCGCGTGCGAGCTGATCCTCATCACGGGGTTTCTGGGGGCGGGCAAAACCACACTGCTGCGCAGCCTTTTACGCCTGTATGCCGGCAAGCGCATCCACCTGATTGTTAACGAGTTTGGCAAGGTGGGTGTGGACGGCGCTTTGCTGGAGGGCTTGGGCGCAAGCATGGCGGAGATCGATAACGGATCGATTTTCTGCGCTTGCCGGAGCGACCAGTTTGAAGCCGCGCTGGACGAGGCGCAACGGCTGGCGCCCGAGCTGCTGTTTGTGGAAGCATCGGGGCTTTCCGATCCCACGAACATCCGCGCGCTGCTGGAGCAGGGCTCGCACTACCAAGGCATCCACTACAAAGGCTGCATCGCTCTTGCCGACGCTACGCGCCTGCATCGGGTGATCGACACTGCGCGCGTCTGTCACAGGCAGCTTTCCGTGGCGGATCTGATCGTGCTGACCAAGACGGATATCGCCACGCCGGAGCAGGCGGGCGCAGCGGAGGATCTGCTGCAAAAGCGCTATCCGGGTATGCGTGTCGTGCGCGCCGTGCAGGGGGAAATCCCTTGTGCGCTGCTGGAAAACCTCTCTACCCAGCACCCCGCCATCCAGGATAGCCACACACGCGACCTCACGCTGCAAAAGCGATGCCTCGCCGTTTCGCCCCGCATGAGCGTGGAGCAACTGAAAGCGTTTCTGCGCATGTTTGTGGAGGACACGTACCGCGTCAAGGGGCTGGTACGCCTGCGGGAGGATACGTTTCTGGTGGATTGCATAGGCGCGTACATATGTGTGACCCCTTTTGGAAGCCTGCAAACGGACAATCGGCTAGTGGTGCTGTCGGGTGAGGGCATGCCGCTTCGAAAAAGTCTGAAGGAAGCCCTTGCGTGGTATGGTGATTGGATTGGGGAGGTACAGCAGAATGAGTGAAACCAACCCTCAGGAAGAAAAACAAATGCTAGTCAACGCCCTTTCGCGTATGCTGCACTGCCGGATGCCGGCTGCGTTGCGGGAAAGCATCGAAGCTTTGCTCGCGCGCACCGACGCGACCGTGTACGAGCTGAAAAGCGCCTACGCGAACTATGCCAGACGGGTGGTGTTGGCGCGCCCACGTGCGGAAATCCTGTGGAACCCGACGGTGGATGCCGAGAAATGCGTCGGCTGTGGAGTGTGCTTCACCTTTTGCCCGCATGGGGTGTACGCCATGCGCGATGGGGTTGCGGCCGTAG
>JAJFVI010000105.1 GCA_021371895.1 Eubacteriales bacterium
CGTTCTGGTCGAACCGGAAATCCCGCAAAACACGGGCAACATCGCCCGTACCTGCGCGGCGACAGGGATGACGCTGCACCTGATCAAACCCTTGGGGTTTTCGCTGGAAGATCGCTATTTAAAGCGCGCGGGACTGGACTATTGGAGCATGATGGAGTACCGCGTTTATGAGGGGTTTGATGAGCTGCTGCTTGCCTACCCGGACGCCCGGATGCACTATTTATCCACCAAGGCTACGCGCAGTTATACCGACGCCGTTTACGAAAAAGACGATTTTTTGGTATTCGGCTGCGAAACACGCGGATTACCGGAGAGCCTTCTTTCCAAGGTATACGAACGGTGCGTGCGTATCCCTATGGCCTGCGGCGCGCGCAGCCTGAACCTGAGCAACTCGGTCGCGATTGTCGCCTACGAGGCGCTGCGCCAGCAGGGTTTCCCCAACCTGCAGCGGGAGGGGTGCCTGACCGGCAGGATGGATGAAAACGAACCGTGGATGGATTACGTATAATGAATCATCTACGCGCCGCGCCAAAGGAGAGATACGCATGAAACGGTCTACGCAAACCAGGCCGTATCCGCCGGTTACTTCCGCGCCGCCGGAGCAGGACCCGGTACAGATCAGCGAGGATGTAACCTATATGGATTATTCCCAAACCGGTTTTGAAGAGCAGGAATATTCCGATTTTAACGAAGAATTAGATGATACCCACCGTTTCCGCGTGGCCATGAGCGTGTTCAACCTCATCAGCATTCTGGCCGGGCTGGCGCTGATTCTGGTAATGGTTGCGATCCTCATCAGCCTGATTACATGGCTGCAGGGGGATATTACGCAATCCGTAACGCTGCTCACATCCAACCTGCAATAAAGGAAACGGAGGCGTTGCCATGCGCACCTCTTGGGTGCAACTGACCCAGGCAATAGCGGATTGCACTAACTGTGCGCTTTGCGAAGGCTGTACGCAGAAAGTGCCCGGGCAGGGCGACCCGGACGCACCGCTGATGCTGATCGGCGAAGGGCCGGGCCAACAGGAGGATCAGCAGGGGCTGGCGTTCGTCGGCCCCGCGGGCCAACTGCTGACCAAGATGCTTGCCGCCATCCAATTGCCGCGCGAACGCGTATACATCTGCAATATCGTCAAGTGCCGACCGCCCAACAACCGCACGCCCCTCCCCGCGGAAACAGAGGCTTGCCAGCCACACCTTCTTGCGCAATGGGCGCTGGTGCAGCCCAAAGTGGTTCTGCTGCTGGGTTCGACCGCAGTACGCGGCGTGCTTGGGGAGAACTACCGCATTACCCGCATCCGCGGGCAGTGGTACGAACGTGGCGATGTGCCGATCCTTGCCACATATCATCCCTCCGCGTTGCTGCGCGATCCGGAAAAGAAGCGGGACGCGTGGACGGATCTGAAAATAGTTCGGCAAAAGCTGATCGATCTCGGACAATATACCGATCTCCTGAAAGGAGAACTGTAATGACGCCGGATGCGCTGGCCGCGCTGTACAGGGAATGCGGCGCCAGCTTTGCGGATATGCAGCCGGGAAATGCCGTGCGGATGGTTTTTGGCAACGGGCTTTCGCAGCGCCCGCCCCTAATGCTGATCGGCGAGGCTCCCGGCGAGCAGGAAACATTGCAGGGCAAGCCGTTCGTCGGCAAGGCGGGCAAAAACCTGAACACTTTTCTGGAAACGGTGGGACTTGCGAGGGATTCTCTGTACATCACCAACGTCGTCAAATTCCGTCCTACCAGGCAGAGTGCGGCCGGGCGTACCGTCAACCGTCCGCCCACCCGTGCGGAGATTGCGTGGCACCTCCCTTGGCTATACCGTGAAATCATGCTGGTTGCCCCACGAACGCTGGTTACGCTGGGCAACGTGGCGCTGAACGCCTTTTGGCCGGGCGTGACCATCGGCGAATACCACGGCCGGTGGACGGAGGCGGCGGTGCATACGGAGGGCTTTCCCGCGATTACCTGCCCGCTCTTTCCGCTGTACCATCCCGCCTCAGTTATTTACAATCGTTCGCTCGCACCGGTCTATCAGGACGACCTTTGCGTTTTACGCAGCACGCTTGCGCAAGCCGGCGTTCATACCGACGGTTGAGCGTAAAAATGGCGGGTTTGGGCCTAAAACACGGACGAAAACCATCGATTATGCTAAGATTGGATAAAGATCACGATAGGAGGAGAGCGAGATGATGGATTTCATTTCTACCAACTTGGCGATTATCCTATGCTTCATATTCGGCGTCGCGCTTCTGGTAGCGGAAGTGTTCATGCCCGGTTTCGGCATCGCCGGCATATCGGGTATCGCGTTGGAAATCATAAGCATTGTGCTGACCTACCTCAACTTCGGCGGCCTGGCGGCGCTGGGGCTTGCCATCGTTTCCCTCGCGGTAATCGGCATCGTCATTTCCGTATCTCTGCGCTCGGCTACCAAGGGGAGACTGTCTAAAACGCCCATCGTACTCAACAACAGAGAGACGGCTGCCGAAGGCTTCAGCGCCACAGCCGACATGGATGTGTTTCTCGGCAGGGAGGGTGATACCGTAACCATCCTGCGCCCGACCGGCATGGCCGAGTTCGACGGCGTAAAGCTTAACGTCATTTCCGACGGGGAGTACATTCCCAAAGGGACACACGTTCTCGTGCAGCGCGTGGAAGGCGCACGCATCGTGGTACGCCGCACCGCTACCAATGCGTAACGAACAAAGGTAAAGACTCCAAGAGCACCAAATCAAATAAACCATTTTGAAGGAGGAATCGGAATGACCAGTTCGTTGCTTACCGCTTTGTATTCGTCCATCAATAACGTGCGTTCCGACGCAAGTGCCTTAACCGCCGCCATCTGGTTGATCATAGCTATCGTTGCCGTGATTGTACTGATCACCGTATTTATGCGCTTCGTGCCGCTGGGGCTGTGGATTTCAGCGCTGGCAGCGGGGGTACACGTAAGTATCAGCTCGTTGATCGGCATGCGACTGCGCCGCATACAGCCCAAGCGATTGGTGGAACCCCTGATTAAAGCGCGCAAAGCAGGCTTGGATGTAACGCTTACCAAACTGGAAACGCACTTTCTGGCCGGCGGAAACGTGGATCGCGTAATAAACGCCCTGATCGCAGCACAGCGCTCCAATATCGAAATGCCCTTTGAAAAAGCAAGCGCGATCGACCTGGCCGGCCGCGACGTGCTGCAGGCCGTGCAGATGAGCGTTACCCCGAAAGTCATCGAGACACCCATTGTGGCCGCTATCGCCAAAGACGGAATTGAGCTGCGCGCCAAAGCACGCGTAACGGTGCGCAGCAAGAGCGAACGACTGGGCGGTGGCGCAGGGGAAGAAACGATCATCGCCCGCGTGGGCGAAGGAATCGTGACCACGGTCGGTTCCTCCGAAACGCACAAGCAGGTATTGGAGAACCCGGATCTGATCAGCCAGACAGTTCTCAACAAGGGCTTGGATGCCGGCACTGCCTACGAAATCCTTTCCATCGATATTGCCGACGTGGATGTGGGCCGTAACATTGGCGCTCAGCTGCAGATGGATCAGGCGGAAGCGGATCG
>JAJFVI010000128.1 GCA_021371895.1 Eubacteriales bacterium
CGCGGAATGGACGCGGCCGAAACGCAGCAAACGCATCGGGAGATCGCGCAAAACCTGCTGGCGGCGGCCCGCGCCACAGGGAAGGGTTTTCTGATCGTCAGCCGGAGTGATTCCACCTTGCGCGGGCACTACCCCCTGGAAACGGAAACGTTGCGGGAAACGCTGGAAACGCAAGGCGGCATGCGGGTGGACGGGGAGATACTCATGCCGTTTTTCGCGCAGGGCGGACGTTACACCATCGGCAACGTGCATTACGTCGCCACGGGTGATCGCCTGATTCCGGCCGGCGACACAGAGTTTGCCAAAGACCGTACTTTCGGATATTCCGCCTCCGACCTGCGCTACTGGATCGCTGAAAAAACAGGTGGCGTCTACCCGCCGCAGAGCGTGACCACGGTTTCGCTCGCGGAACTCCGCGGGGGCGGCCTAAGCGCCGTTACCGAGAAACTCAATCGCGTGGAGGGGTTTGGCAAGGTGGTCGTCAATGCCGTGGAGGATGCGGACGCGGAACGGTTCGTGACCGCGCTTGCGCCGCTGCTAGCGCGCGGGAAGCGGTTTTTATACCGTTCGGCAGCCGCGCTGGCCCGCGCGCTGGGCGGCGTAGAGGAGCGGCCTTTGCTTACGCGCGCGGAACTGGTCAACACCGTAAACCGCAACGGGGGGTTGATCGTAGTCGGTTCGCACGTGCAAAAGACCACCCGTCAGCTGGAAGCTCTCCGCCGCGACGAAAGCATCGCGTTTCTGGAATTGAACCAGCATCTGGCGCTGGACGAGCAGGCTTTCGCCGCCGAGTGCGCGCGTGCCCGCAGCCTGATGAATGAGCATATCAAGGCCGGGAGAACGGTGGCCGTGTACACACGCCGCGACCGCTTCGACCTGAATACCGGAACCAAGGAAGATGAACTGCGTCTGGCGGTGCGCATCTCCGACGCGATTACCGCGCTGGTCGCATCGCTTTCCGTACGGCCGAACTTCATCATCGCCAAAGGCGGCATTACCTCCAGTGACATCGGCGTCAAGGCGCTGCGGGTGCGCCGCGCAAAGGTCATGGGGCAGATTCTGCCAGGCATCCCGGTGTGGCTCACGGGAGCGGAAAGCCTGTTTCCCGATCTGCCTTACGTCATCTTCCCCGGCAACGTAGGGGAAGACAATTCGCTGTATGACGCGGTGCAGAAGATGAAAGCATAGGGATGGCACCAACTTTCGCACAGCAATTTTCGTTCGCCGCGCGAGGGTGCCGTTTTCCGACGCTCATGAAACGGCAGCACACATAAGGAGGAAAAGTATGAAATTATCCGATAAAGTCGCTGTGGTCACTGGCGGCGCGCAGGGTATCGGCGCGGCGATTGCCAGCCGTTTGGCGCAGGACGGGGTACGTTTCGTGGCGGTGCTGGACGTGAACGGGGACAAGGCACGTGCCACTGCCGCGGCTATCGACGCGACCGGCGAACGGGCACAGGGCTACGCCTGCGACGTTTCCGACAGCGTAAGCGTCGGGGGCGTGATGGAAAGCATCCTGAACGCACAGGGGAAGATCGATATACTGGTCAACAACGCCGGCATCACCCGGGACGCAATGTTCCATAAAATGACGGAGGAACAGTGGGATGCGGTGATCAACGTGAACCTCAAAGGCATGTTCCTTTGCTGCAAAGCTGTGGTGCCGGGCATGCGGGAACGCAAATATGGGAAGATCGTCAACCTGGCGTCCGTATCCGCCTTCGGCAATATCGGGCAAACCAATTACGGTGCCTCCAAGGCGGGGGTGATCGGCTTCACAAAATGTCTGGCCCGCGAGGTGGCGCGCAATAACGTAACCGTCAACTGCATCGCCCCCAGCTATATTGATACCGATATGCTGCGCGAAGTGCCCGACGAAGTGATGCAGCGATTTATCGCCGCCATCCCCATGAACAGGCTGGGCAAGCCCGAGGAGCTGGCGGCTGCAGCCGCGTTCCTGTGTTCGGACGATTCCAGCTTCATCACGGGCGAGTGCCTGGTGGTTTCAGGCGGCTCCTATATGTAAGGTGGATTGTTGTTCTGCTTTCATCGGCTGGATTGCGCGGCAGGTCAGGGAGCATCCTTCATGCAGGCACGATTGACCGCTGCTCGGCACGGAGTTAAGCCTGCCGGCAGCAGATCACCGCATCCGCGCATAGCGGTATCCCGTTCTCATTGGGTTCATTTTCGGATGCTGCTTACATAATGGGGGCCCTCCGCCCACAGTTCGTCTGCAACCGGCTGCCAGTGTGCCGCCGCTTTTTTGCATTTGTCACATAAGGCATGCACGTCCTCGGGGTTTTGCAGATCAGTCGAATGCGCGCTGCAGGCATCCACCATCTCAGCCAGTTTTCCGTGATTATCCAGCAACGGGCAGGGGCGCAGCATGTTTTCGTTAAACGGCTGGTTGCGACGATACTGCATGAAAAGAGGCCGTTTGTACGCTTCCAGCAGCGTGTGCTCGCGGATGTTGGAATCGGCGTAGTGCACAAACGCGCAGGGTTCCACGTCTCCATTGGCGTTGATGTGTAAATAGCTTCTGCCCCCGGCGATGCACCCGCCCGCGTACTCGCCATCGTTCCAAAAGTCCATGGTAAACAAAGGCTTGGTCGAGCGCCACTCATGAATTTTCCGATACATATGCAGGCGCTGTTCCGCGGAGGCAAGCAACTCGGGTACGGCATCGGTACCGACCGGCATATAGGTGAAGAACCAGGCAAACTTTGCGCCCAGATCAATCATCGCATCGATATATTCATCGCTGCCGATGACGCTGGTGTTATCCGCCGTATAGCACAGGGATATGCCGAAAGGGAGTTTTTTCTGCTTGAGCTTCTGCATGGTATCGATCACCTTGTCGTAGGTGCCTTCTCCGCGGCGGCCGTCCGTCGCTTCGCGGAAGCCTTCGATGCTGATGGCCGGTACGAAGTTCTTTACCCGAAGCATTTCCTCCATGAAGGGCTCGTCCAGCAACGTGCCGTTGGTAAACGCGAGGAAGGCGCAGTCCGGATGCGCTTCGCACAGCCGGATCAGGTCGGCTTTGCGAACCATTGGTTCACCGCCGGAAAAGATGTAAAAGTAAGTGCCCATCTCCGTACCTTGCCGGATAATGCTGTCCATCTCCTCAAAGGTCAGGTTCAGCCGGTTCCCGTATTCGGCAGCCCAGCAACCTATACAATGCAGATTGCAGGCAGAGGTCGGATCCATCAATATCGCCCATGGAACATTACAATCATTTTCCATGCTGACCCGCCGTTGCCTTGGCGAACCGACCATGCTGGCGTTGATCACAAAGTTCTCAAAGAGCCTCATACGAACGCCGTCGTCAACATCCGTCCACACACTGGTGACCAGTCGATACCAGTTGTTGTTTGGATCGGCAATGGCAGCGCGCACTGTGCGCACGGGGTTGGTCACCTGCCCGCCCTTATCGTGTTTTTCCAGCCAGTTCAGTATTTTGGGGATGTTCTTTTCCGGATTACGGTCTATATACTTGAGCGCCTGTTTGATCCCAAAGGACTTTGCGTTTTCTGCCAGTGTGTGTTGTGCCATACCGTTATTCCTCCAGCTTTCTGATGATTTTGGTGGTTTGCGGTTCCAGCCGGGCCGATATTGGCGCGCCATTGGTTTTAGAAGGCTCGGCATCCAGCGCGGCGGTCACGAGGGCAGCCATCGAGGCGCAAAGGCTGTTGAATGTTTCTTTATCGATATCCTGTACCGCGCCAAGCATGGCGCCCGGATTGCGGAGTGTTTGGTACCAAAAGTCCTTTCCGAAAGATTTGGCATCAGTTGAACTTAGTACGCGGAACAATGTATCCACAAAGCACTTGCGCTGTTGTTCGTCGATGTCCGTAAGCCATCGTTTCAGCACCTTTTCCAGATAAACGCTTCCTCTGCGCAGTTCCTTTTCCCTGACAAACTTTGCCCCCTCCACTTGCCAGGTATAAGGGTTATGCTGGAAAACGCTCACAGAATTGCTGTTCACCACCGTGAATGTTTCCGGATGGATCAACAGCATTCCAACGACGGAGGCTTGGGGCACAAAGGAGGAAAGCCGCGGTTTAATCCGCTCGTACCCTTCGCTGCAGGCAACGGTGTCGCTTAATCCTGGTCCGTCATTGTTGAAAACGTCCAAAATGGTGGACTGAATCCCTTCATCAACGGTTGCAGCTGCGTACATGGCGAGGTTTCCTCCCTTGGAATGCCCGCCAATCCGCAACAGTCCTCCATAATGGTTGGCGATCTCCTGCAGGTATTGCTGCGCGTGCAGTTGAGAAGGAATGGGTGATGTGAACGCAAGGTTGAAGTCTTCCTTCCAGCCAAGCAGGGTACTATCGGTACCACGGAAAGAGATAAAAACAGAATCATCCGGTAGCACGAAAGTGATGGCGGCGAACTGCTTCTCGCTGATTTCGTTCTGTTCATGTACGTACTCACAGGCAATGGCGCCACCAAACCTTCTGCTGGCAGAGACCAAAGGGAAAAGCTTTTCATCATCCACCGCTGTAATGCCCTGGGCAATGGATTGGCCTTCAGCACACATCGGCAAATCGGAGATTGTTTCGGCCTCCCCT
>JAJFVI010000141.1 GCA_021371895.1 Eubacteriales bacterium
GTTAATCATGGCCGGGGTAAAGGGCACGCCTGCCTCGTGGGCGATGGCGGTCAGGTGCAGGGCGGTGTTCGTGGAGCAGCCCAGCGCCATATCCACCACCAGCGCGTTTTGAATGGAGGCGGCGTTGAGAATGTCCAGCGCGCGGATATTTTTCTCAAACAACTCCATCACCTTGACGCCCGCCTCTTTGGCCAGGCGGATGCGCGCGGCGTAGGGCGCGGGGATGGTGCCGTTGCCCGGCAGCGCCAGCCCGATGACCTCGGTTAAGCAGTTCATGGAATTGGCGGTAAACATGCCAGAGCACGAGCCGCAGGTGGGGCAGGCCGCGTTTTCCACGCAGGCCAGCGCCTCCTGGTCGATTTTGCCCGCCATGTACGCGCCCACCGCCTCAAAGGCGGAATTTAAGTCCTTACCGTCCAGCGAAAGCATCGGCCCGCCGGAAACGAAAATGCAGGGGAGGTTCAGCCGTGCCGCCGCCATCAGCATCCCCGGCACGATTTTGTCGCAGTTGGGGATGAACACCAACGCATCGAACGCGTGGGCGCGTGCCATACACTCCACGCTGTCGGCAATCAGCTCGCGGGTGCACAGGGAATAACGCATCCCCTCGTGCCCCATGGCGATACCGTCGCACACGGCGATGGTGTTAAACTCAAAGGGCGTTCCCCCCGCCATCAGTACGCCGTCCTTCACCGCGCGGGCAATCTGCTGCAGGTGATTATGCCCCGGCACGATCTCGCAATAGGAGTTGACGATGCCGATGAAGGGTCTGCGCATCTGTTCGTCGGTAAAACCGCAGGCCTTGAGCAGCGAGCGGTGCGGTGTGCGCTCCGGCCCGGTTTTTACGGCGTCGGAGCGGCTCATTGCTCGTCCCCCTCGACCTTTTTCCAGCTCATTTTGGCACGCAACTCGGCGCCCGTTTTTTCCAGCAGGCTGGTTTGCGCGGCGAGCCGCATGGCATTAAAGCTGGGGCGGTTGGCCTGATTTTCCAAAATCCAGTTGCGGGCGAATACGCCGTTCTGGATCTCTGTGAGCACTTTTTTCATCTCTTTTTTGGTTTCTTCCGTAATCAGGCGCGGGCCGGTCACGTAATCGCCGTACTCGGCCGTATCAGAAATGGAGTATCGCATGAATTTCATGCCGCCGGCCACCACCAGGTCGATAATCAGCTTCATCTCGTGTACGCACTCGAAATACGCGCTTTCCGGCTGATAGCCCGCCTCCACCAGCGTATCAAAACCGGCCTTCATCAGGGCGGTCACGCCGCCGCAAAGCACGGCCTGCTCGCCGAAAAGGTCGGTTTCGGTTTCTTCACGGAATGTGGTTTCCAATACGCCCGCGCGTGCGCCGCCGATACCCGCGGCCCAAGCCAGCGCGATGCCCTTGGCGTCGCCGTTGGGATCCTGCTCCACGGCGATCAGGCAGGGAACGCCCTTGCCCTCCTGGAACTGGCTGCGTACGGTGTGGCCGGGGCCCTTGGGGGCAATCATGATGACGGCAACGTTCTGGGGAACGACAATCTGCCCGAAGTGGATGTTGAAGCCGTGGGCGAAGGCGAGGGTCTTGCCCGCGGTAAGGTACGGCCCGATGTCTTTTTTATAGAGCGCGGCCTGTTTTTCGTCGTTGACGAGAATCATGATCACGTCGCACGCGGCTACGGCGTCCTTCACCAGCATCACGGGCAAGCCCGCCGCCTTGGCGCGCTCCGCGGACGGGGCGCCTTCGTACAGGCCCACCGTTACGTCAAATCCGTTGTCCTTCAGGTTGAGCGCATGGGCGTGGCCCTGGCTGCCGTAACCGATCACCGCGATTTTTTTACCTTCAAGATACTTCCGGTCGCAATCCTTCTCGTAATACATAATAGCCATGGTTTATTCCTCCTCATTCTTTGTAAGCATGTATTCGCCCCGGCCGATTGCCGTGACGCCCGTACGGCATACCTCGATGATTCCCAGCGGGGTCAGGAACGCGATAAACGCGTCCAGCTTGCTCATTTCCCCCGTCAGTTCCATGGTCATGGTGGTGGGGGTCAGGTCGATCACCTTGGCGCGGAACACCGTAACGGCGTCCAGCACCTGGCCGCGCGTATCAGGCGCGGCCCTCACCTTCACCAGCAGCAGTTCCCGCACGACGGTCTGTGTAAGATCCATCGGCACCACCACCAGCACGTCGTGCAGTTTTTCCAACTGGTGTACGATCTGCTCCCGCACGTATTCGTCCCCCGCCGCCTGGATGGTGACGCGCGACACGCGCGGGTTTTGCGTTTCCCCGACGGAAAGGCTGTCGATGTTGAAGCCGCGCCGGGCGAACAGCCCCGAAATGCGGGTGAGGACGCCGGATTCGTTATTGACCAGCATCGACAGGATCAGTCTGCCGCTTTCCATGCGTTTACCCCCTTAAAATCATGTCCTGAACGGTTCCGTTGGGCGGAATCATCGGTAAAACCATCTCGTCCCGGTTGATGCGCACATCCACCACCACAGGCCCTGAAAGCGAGAAAGCCTTGTCCAGCACCGTATCGAGCTTATCCAGCGTTTCCAGCCGCAGGCCCTTGGCGCCGAAGGCCTGCGCCAGCAGGCAGTAGTCCGTGGGGCGGTTGAGTGTGGTGCTGGCGTAGCGTTTATCAAAGAACATCGTCTGCCATTGCCGCACCATACCCAGAACGCTGTTGTTGAGCACCAGCACGATCAGGGGCAGGCGGTTAGCCACGGCGGTCGCCAGCTCGTTCATGTTCATGTGGAAGCTGCCGTCGCTGGTGATGAGCACCGTTTTTTTGAGCCCCGTTCCGATGCAAGCGCCGATGGCCGCGCCCATGCCAAACCCCATGGTGCCCAGCCCCCCGGAGGTGATGAAGGTGCGGGGTTTCAGGAAGCTGTAATACTGCGACACCCACATCTGGTGTTGCCCCACGTCCGTCGCAACGGGGCTGTCCGGCGGCAGGCGACGGTTGACGGCCTTCAAGACCTGCTCGGGGTTAAGCACGCTTTCGTCCATTTTCAGGTGGTTGTCGGGCGCGCTTTTCAGCGCCTGCACTTCCGCCATCCATTCCGGGCCGGAGCTCTTGAACCCCGCGGCGTTCAGCGCACTCAGCGCCAGTTTGACGTCCGCCACCAGCGCCACGTAGGCGGGGATGTTTTTGCCGATCTCTGCCGGATCGATGTCGATATGCAGCACTTTATGGTCTTTGGAAAACTCCTGCTTGTTGCCCGTCGCACGGTCGGAAAAGCGCGTGCCAACCGCGATGATAAGGTCGGAGCGATGCAGCGCCTTGATGGCGGCGTAGCGCCCGTGCATGCCCGTCATGCCCAGGAACAGAGGATGGTCGTTGGGCACGGCGGAAAGGCCCATCATGCTGGCGCCAATCGGCGCGCCGATGGTTTCGGCCAGGGTGACGAGCTCCGCTCCGGCTCCGGCGGATACCACGCCGCCGCCCGCGTAGATAAACGGTCTTTTCGCCTCGGTGATCAGCGCCGTGGCGCGTTTGAGCGCATCTGCGTTCAGCGCCTTGGGTTTGGGCATGCATCCCTCCGCCTGAGGAGTGAACTCACACGCCGCCACCTGCACATCCTTGGGGATATCCACCAGCACCGGGCCGGGGCGGCCGGAGGCGGCGATGCTAAACGCGCAACGGAGCGTTTCGGCCAGGCGGGTGACATCCTTAACCATGTAGTTATGCTTGGTGATCGGCATGGTGATGCCGGTGATGTCCACCTCCTGAAAGCTGTCCCGCCCAAGGAGCGGGCAGGCGACGTTGCCGGTGATGGCAACCATGGGGGTGGAATCCAGGAAAGCTGTGGCGATGCCGGTAACCAGGTTGGTTGCGCCCGGCCCGGAGGTGGCCAGCACCACGCCCGTCTTACCCGTGGCGCGCGCATAGCCGTCGGCAGCGTGCGCAGCGCCCTGCTCGTGGCAGGTCAGCACGTGCTTAAGCCAGTCCGAAGCTTTAAAGATCTCATCGTAGATGTTGAGCACCGTGCCGCCGGGATAACCGAAGACCGTATCCACACCGTGCTCCCTGAAGATTTCCATCAGTATCTGCGCGCCTGTCAGCTTCATTTTTCCGCTCCTCCTAATCAAAAATCCCCCCGAACCGTATTCCACGGTTCGGGGGGTGTGAGCATTTACCCTAAGGTTATGCCGCTACCGTTATCCCTGTCCCTGGCATACGCAAAACCACGTCGCCGACCCGTACGAGTACCCGTACTAGGACGACAACGCTGATAATGATAATGCCTAGACCCAGCGATAAAAAGTTCATAAAGCGCTCCTTAACTGGAATTAAAAACACGTTACCATAGAAGAGTACCCTTTGTCAACCCTATTTTTCACGCGGAGGCGGATTTTACAGGGATTTTACGGTCAATACACCCGTACGCCGCCACTTTCCCTTTGTTTGCGTCACTCTGAGCCGCAACCATTTTGCATCAGCCGCATAAAAAATCGCACCGTATCCGCCTGCTTGCTCACAGGTATTTGCTCGTTCGCCCCGTGGATCATTTTCCGTTCTTCCGCCGTGAGCGCCATGCCGGAAAAGCGGTACACGTGAGAGCAGATACGCTCGTAAAACCGGGCGTCGCTGCCGGCGATCATCAAATAAGGCGATACCAGCGTGCCGGGGTAGGTTTCGCCAATCGTACGCCTGAGCAGCGCGTAACCCACGCCGTCGGTGCCGGAGCACGCGGAAGGCCCCTGCCCGCGCAGCAGCGTAATATCCGTTTGCGGATCGCGTACTTTTTTGTGAAGGGCAACCAGCGTACCCTCTATGCTCTCCCCCGGCAGCACGCGGACGTTGATCGTCATTTCCGCGTCGGCGGGGAGCACGTTTGCGCTCTCGCCCGCGTGAAACACGGTATAGGCGACTGTCGTGCGGAACAGCGCGTTCAGTTCGCCGCCGCTTTTGCGGCAAATTGCATCCAATAGCGGGCCGAACGCCCAAAGGTTGGCGAAGATCATGCGATACGCGAATGTCGAATACCGCGCGAGGCCGTTCAGCAGCATAAGCGCGGGTTTTACCGTCCGAAAGGGGAAGGGCTTGCGCCGAAGATCGACGCACGCCTGCGCCAGCCTGTCCACCGGCGTACGTGACGGCGGCGCGGAACTGTGCCCGCCCTTCGCGTGCGCGCCGAGGCGATAGTTGACACTGCCTTTTTCCGCCACGCCGATCAACGCGCAGGGCTGTGAAACGCCTGGGAACACGTTGGTGACAATCGCGCCGCCCTCGTCCACCACCATCAGAGGTTTCACCCCGCGCTTCTCCAGCGTATCTACGATGCGGGCGGCGCCGTCGCCCATGACTTCCTCATTGCCGCCAAAACAGAAGTATACGTCACGCGCAGGCGTAAATCCCTGCTTTATCAGCGTTTCCGCAGCAGTGAGGACGGCTGAGAGCGTACACTTGGTATCCAGCGTACCCCTGCCGTGGATCATACCTTCCGCGATCTCGCCGGAAAACGGCGGCCTCTCCCATTGCCGCTCGTCGGCAGGTACCACGTCGTAATGCGCGGTCAGCACCAGCGGCGCGGCATCCGTGCTCCCTTTCCAGCGGAATAGCAGCCCGCGGCTTCCGACCGCCTCATGCCCGCAAACGCGGTATACGTTGGGAAACAGCTCCGGTAAAAGCGCGATCAGCCCGATAAACTCCTTTTCGTCGTCCAGCGCGGAATCGGCGTGGGAAACCGTGCGGCACCGTACCAGCGCCGATAGGTTGCGGGCGGCTTCATCCGCGTCTGCCTCCGTTTTCACAGGCGCAATCGGTTCCTCCGTAAGCGGACGGAAACGCAGGGTACGGATCAGGATCGTTATCATCAGCAAGGCGATAAGCCCCAGCAGCAGCCACAATACGATCACCTTGCGCCTTCTTTCGCGGCTTTGCCGTCCAGCCAGCCTTTTTTATACATCCAGCGCGCCGCCAGAATGGCGATCACCGCCGCAACCGGCACGAAGATCGCCGCGCTGCTTGCCAGCGAGGGCACGAGCACGAACAATGCCACCATCGCCACAATGGGCGCGACGGCGATTTTCAGGTTCTTGCCTACCAGCGCCACGCCCAGCCCTCCGAAAAGCGCCGGCAGGAGCTGGTCAAACGCCGGTGAAAGCGTCGGATTTTCCAATACCGGTGTCAGCGGGACGATCAACAATACCCCCGCGAAGATGATCGCGAGCGTAGTGATGCTGGAAACCGCGACGGCGATGGTCGCCACCGCTTCGCCCTCGGGCGTGCCGCTCTTCACCCCTGCGCGGTCAAACGCCGCCAGTGTGCAGGGGACTTTGAGCATCATCAGGCTGCCGGTGATGAACCCCAGGTAGCTTCCGCCCGCGCCCAGCATCGGCACATAGGTAATCACTTCGATCAGCCCGACCGCCCAGTACATGGGCGCGATTGATAGAAGCCCTTTCAGCAGCCCCGCGCCATCCGGCCAGGCGTTGAAATACAGGCATACCGCCAGCGGAAACAGGAGTAGCATCAGCCCCATGCCCCAAACCCAGATCTTGCCCAGCAGATGCGTCGTTTCGTCGTAGGTGCGCACATTCGTATTCGTTTTCATACCGCCACCCCCGCAACCCATTGGGTAATCGGAATCGCCATCGCCATCGCGCCGACCATGGACAGGGGAAGCGCGTAGTCCGTAAGCCAGTCCCAGCGCAGAAACTTGATGCACGCACCCACCAGCAGCATGATCGCCGCCGAAACGAGCATGACAAACACCGGAATCCAGCCGGAAAGCCCCTCGGTTACATGGCCGAAAATCATGCCCAGGAACGCGGAGATCATGCCCATGAACAGCGCGTTCATAAAGATGTCACTCCAGCGGCGGTCACGCTTTTCCAACTTATCCACGCCGCCCAGAAGACGCTTGCACAGGATGGGGGTAAACACAACTCCCGCCATGATGCCCAGCGTCATCACCCAGGCGATGGCGGTAAACTGCGAGGCGGTCAGCAGCGTCTGCGTATTGCCCAGCGTTGCCCCCACGGCGCGTGCCGCGGCCTCGGCGGCAGGCATTTCGTAAGTGATTGCGCCGATGACCGACAACCGCAGCCACGGCAGGGGCAGCCCCAGCTTGCGGCTGAGCGCGACCACCCCTATCAGGATTGAGATCGCCGGAACGATGGTGAACGTGGTGCTGGTACGCACCACCTTACGCAGCGTCCCCTTCTCCATGCCCAACGCAAGCGCGCGTTTCCAGGCGCGCACCAGAAAGAATACGGATTGCCCCAGCACCAATAGCAGTATTACGGCGACCAGCGCGTACAGAAAGGGATCGTTGACCGAAAACGCTCTTTGCATGTCGTATCCCCCTTTGCCCGAATCGATTGTAAAATTGCGAGATAGTGTATCGTTCGCCGGGAACAGCCGCTACTCCTGTACACGGCGGCGGAATTTAGCGGTTATCCCGAGAACGGAGGTGTTTGAAGCCAAAGAAAGCGCATGTGCCCAGCGGCGGAACAATCAGCGCAGCCCTGAGCGCGTTCCCCTTGACCATTCTTCCTGCATAAAACCGTCCCCCGACGCCCATTATTGGTGCGGGGGACGGCTGTGTGTTTTCTATTCGGTTTTGTGATTCCTTATACCCGGAAAATGCCGACCGTCAGGCAGCCGTCGCTCATAAAATAGTTGATGCGGATGGCGTAGGGCAGGGTGTTTGTGAAGATCATGGTAATATCTCCCCCGCCGACCGCCGCGTCAAAACCGACTGGGCAGTAGTAGATGCCGATCTCCAGGTGTACCTTTCTCCAGTTAATGAAGATGGGCACCTGGATAAGCACGTTGTACAGCGTCGTATTCACCTGACAGGTGCCTCCGCCATAGCCCCAAAGCGCGTGCGGGTTCATGATCGGCGCGCGGTGGTAGCCGGTGGAATAGCGGTACGGCCCCATGAGATCGTAGGTGTTCACGGTTTCGTTCGGCTGCACCACCGTGCCGGAGATGAAGCTGGAGCCAAGATAGATGTTATAGTTGCGCCCCTGATAGTTGATGGTGTGGATGCCCACGGCGTAATAGGTGCTCATGCAGCTGATGAGATCGCCGCTCTGCGCATCCTCCCAAGGCACGACCATCATCATGTAACCGATGTCGCTTTCCTCCACGTAGCCCGTGGTGCGCCAGTAGGGCAGGGGATAACGCCCCTGCGCATCCGGCGTATCCACGGCGAGGGCCGAACCGGGATTGACAGTCTTTAATACTTCATTACCGTTGTCATCATAGCTGCGGATATCGGTGGAATGGTTGACGAACGCCAACCCCATGTGTTTAATACACCCAGGGATATCTCCCGCGTAGGGGTCGATGCGATCCCACTTGAAAAGCGAATCGGTAGGCACGTACCCGTAGGAGTTCTTATACCGGATGTAGCTCCAGCCTCCCTGGTTGGCGCTTACGGTCACTTCGTCGTACTGAGGGATCCGGAAGACCGCTGCGCTTTTTTCGTCCATTTCTTTCCGGGCAACCACTTTTTTATAGGCGTAGGCGACGAATTTCTCCTGAAATCCATCAGGCGAATCGGCGGAGGCGTCGGACGTCGCGGCTGGAGCCACCGCCGCCGAAGCGGTGTCGGTTTCGCCGGTCGACGAATAAACATAGGGCTTAATATCGATGAGGTATTTGGTCAGCACATAGCCGACGTTGCGCCCGGTGTACACCAGGCTCCACTCATCGCCCAGCTCTATAATATAAGCCACGTCGTTACGGTCGAGGCTCCCGTTGCCCGCCGAATCCGCGGTTGGCTCGCGGCGCACCTTCAGCGCTGTGGAAGCAACGGCAGTATACCGAACGGCACTATAGTCCGATTGCGCCGTCATGTCGGCTTCGCCAGCGAGCGCGGCGGGGTCTTCCATGATTTCGTCGGTCTGCGGAGCTACCGTCGATACAGCAGTCTGCGCCTCTTCGCCCAGCGCAGTGCCGCCGCTCAGGGCCAGGCAAAGGCAAAGCGTGCCAATCAATAGTTGGGCGGGCCATTTTTTCATCGTGCGCGATCTCCTTTATACTATTGCAAATCTTGAATGCACTTGAGCTTGCGAGCGATTTTATTCTGTGGCGAGGAGCAAAGTCGAAGGCGTAGCGGGGCTACGTCAAGACTTCGCGACGAAGCTACAGGGTAAAAGCGCCGCGAGATCTGTGCGTTCAGGGTTTGGAATCGTATTTATCCCATTGGCCGTTTATCACAGCGTGTTCATTATATCGGGCGCTTTCCCGCACGTCAAGGCAAATCCACGGTGCGGTTCGGAATACGGGAAAGCCGACGGCTGCGCGGGGCAACGGTTTGGCTGCCTTTCCCACCCTTTGCGGATAAAAATGTAAAAACACAAGCGCATACGTCGCCCCTTGCGCGGAAAGCCCCGCACGGGTACAATGGGTACGGATTCATCCCCAAAAATCAGGAAAGAAAGGGTCGCCATGACGGACGAGCTGCAATCCAAAATCCGCACCTTGCCGGACAGCCCGGGCTGTTACCTGATGAAAAGCCGAGGCAAGATTATCTACGTAGGCAAGGCGAAAAACCTTAAAAACCGCGTGCGACAGTATTTCCACGCCTTTGAAAACCATACGCCCAAGGTGCGCGCGATGATTACGCGCGTGGATGATTTTGAAATCATCCTCTGCCGCACCAATTTTGAGGCGCTTACGCTGGAATGCAACCTCATCAAGCGTCACAGACCGTTTTACAACATCCTGCTCAAGGATGACAAACAATATCCCTACCTGCGTTACAACCCGGCCGAACCCTTTCCCCGCCTGACCATCGCCCGCACGCTGGACGCGCACGACGGCTACAAGTATCTTGGCCCCTATATCGGCGCGACTGCCGTACGGCAGGTGCTCAATGAGCTGAGCCGCTATTTCCCCCTCCGCCGCTGCGCGCTCAAGCTGCCACTGGGCCACCCCCATCGCCCTTGCGTTTACCACTCCACAGGCCAGTGCAAAGCCCCTTGCGCGGGCTACATCAGCGAAAAAGAATACAAGGAAATCCTGCGCCGCGCCGTGGATTTTTTAAACGGCGACGCCGCGGAAATCCTGAAGGAACTGACCGCGCAGATGAACGAATCCGCCGCAAAAATGGAATACGAACAGGCGGCGGCATTACGCGACAAGATCACGGACGTGCAGGCCATCACCGAGCGCCAGCTCGCCATACAGACGCGCGACGTGGAGCAGGACGTGATTGCCTTGGCCGCGGATATAAACGACGCTGTGGTGCAGGTAATGCACATCCGCGGCGGGCGCATCGAGGGCGGGCAGGCTTACACATTGGAGAATACAGGCGGCGATCCGCCCGGGGAAATTATCGAAGGCTTTATCACCCAGCATTACGAGGACGGGCACGCCATCCCACGCGAGATTCTGATCGAAACGCTTGGAGAGAACAGCGAGGAGCTTGCGCTATGGCTCAAGGAGCGGCGCGGCACGGCCGTCACGCTCGCCTGTCCCAAACGCGGGCCCAAGGCCGCGCTGGTGGGCATCTGCCGAAAAAACGCCGCCGACGCGCTGTTAAAGCGCCAGCAGAGCGAGCAGATTCGTAACGCCCAGACGGTGCTGGCCATGGAGGAACTGCAGGCGGCGCTGCATCTGCCTACAATGCCGGAACGCATCGAGGGGTATGATATTTCCAACACTCAGGGCGTGCTCTCCGTAGCGTCCATGGTGGTGTTCCACGGCGGGATGCCCGCCAAAAAGCAGTACCGGCATTTCCGCATCAAGACGGTGGAAGGCGCAAACGACTTTGCCTCCATGGCGGAAGTCATCGGCAGGCGTTTTACCCACGGGCTGGAGGAAAAAAAGGCGCGGGAGCAGGCGGAACTGCCCATGGAGGAAGGGCGCTTCAGCCTGTTTCCGGATGTCATACTGATTGACGGCGGCCCCCAGCAGCTTGCCTTCGCCCACCGCGCGATGCTGGATGCGGGCGTCGATCTGCCGATGTTTGGCTTGGCCAAGAAATTCGAGGAGATTTACCTGCCCGGGGAAGTGACCCCCATTATCCTGGGCAGGCGCAGCAACGCCCTGCACATGGTGCAGCGCGTACGCGACGAGGCGCACCGCTTCGGCATCACCCACCACCGGGCATTGCGCGGCAAGGCGGGCATCGCAAGCGAGCTGACGCAGATTGAGGGAATCGGCGAGAAACGCAAGATCGCCCTTCTACGGGAATTCAAGAGCCTGCCCGCCATTTTAGCCGCGAGCAAAGAAGAATTGCTGGCTGTGGAGGGCATGAACACAAAGGTGGCACAGGCGGTGCTGGATTACGTGAAAAACCGGAAATAATGCTGAACAACCCAATGGAGATAATTAGCGGTGTGAAAGAAGTAAAGCCTATGCAGCCCAGAAGTTCCGATTGGTACCGCACTGCCTGGTCGTTGGATTGCCAGCAGCAGTTCAGGACGGAAGAAACGGAACAACAGGTGGATTTTCTGGTACGCACGCTGCCACTGACAGGCGGTGAGCGTATCCTGGATCTCGCTTGCGGCTTCGGTCGTCACGCGCTGGCGCTGGCTCGGCGCGGCTATACCGTGGTGGGCGTGGATCTGACCCCGGCCTACATACAGGCTGCCGACCTTGCCTCTCGGGCCGAGGGCTTTAACGCAACGTTCCAGTGCATGGATATACGGGATGTGGGTTATTATAACGAGTTTGACGTCGTGCTCAGTATGGCGGACGGCGCGGTGGGCTACCTGGAAACGGACGAGGAGAATTTGAAGATTTTCGATGCCGTCGCCCGCGCCCTGAAGTCCGGCGGAAAACATTTTTTGGACGTATGCAACGCGGCGCACGCCGAGCGATATTTCCCCAAAAAATGGTGGGAAATCGGCGAACACGCGCTGGCGCTGGCACAGTTCGAGTGGGTTGCGCAAACCCACCGAATGCTATACGGTGGCTGGAATATTCCCTATAACCATCCTGCGGGGAAACCGGAAATCAACGAGGGCGACCCCATTCGCCTCTATACCGTTGAGGAATTGCGGGATATTTACGCAAAGCGCGAGATGGACGTGGTCTCCGCATTCTCCACCTACGACGGAAAGCCCGCCACCAACCGGGAACTGCAATTGCTGGTTGTTTCCCAAAAGCACCAGTAATACTGCCCCTGCTATCCGCCACAAGGCTGCCGGCGTCGACTATCCATCCTGTTGACGGAACTGCAAATTCTGCGCCCTCACCTGTTTCTTTTCCGAAATTCGTGTTATACTTTTTTTGTATACATTCATCTGTCCTAATCTCCACAGGCACAGCCGCACCATATGCTATCACAACCGCCCGAAACGTGTCCACGCGCGAAGATCGCGTTTTCATGGCGGGCTGCCGCAAGGCGCTTTACCCCGAACAAGTGCCGGAAAGGAATGCCCTTGGCGAAGGAGAAAATCATCTACGTCTGCGCTGCCTGCGGGTATGTCGCTCCCCGCTGGTTGGGCTGCTGCCCGGATTGCGGTACGTGGAACACCTTTGAGGAGCAGCGCGAAGCCTCTCCCAGCGCGATCACTAAATCAAGCGAAAAAACGGCCCGTTACCGTATGGCTTCCACCGACGTGCAGGCCTTGCGGGATGTGCCCGACACACAGGAAATGCGCGTCACCACCGGCAACGGGGAGCTCGACCGGGTGCTGGGCGGCGGTATGGTGCAGGGCAGTGTCATCCTGCTGGGCGGTGATCCGGGCGTAGGGAAAAGCACGCTGATGATGCAGGTCGCCTCGGAGCTGAGCAGCACCCGGCAGGTGCTCTACGTAAGCGGCGAGGAGAGCGTGCGTCAGCTGAAACTGCGCGCCAACCGCCTTTCCGTGAAACAGGATCGCCTGTACGTACTTTCGGAAAACAGCGTGGAGAGTATACTTGGCAAATGCGAAACCCTGAAGCCGGATGTGCTGATGATCGACAGTATCCAGACCATGGTCAGCGCCGACAGCGCCAGCGCGCCCGGGAGCGTATCGCAGGTACGCCAGAGCGCGGCGGCCATCATCCGTTATGCGAAAGCAAGCGATACCTCGGTTTTTCTGGTAGGCCACGTAACCAAGGATGGGAGCCTAGCAGGCCCGCGGATACTGGAGCATATGGTGGATACGGTGCTCAATTTCGAGGGTGATCGCCAACACGAATACCGGCTGCTGCGCGCGGCGAAAAACCGCTTCGGCAGCGTAAACGAGCTGGGTGTATTTGAAATGCGGCAAAAGGGCGTTTTCCCGGTTGCCAACCCCAGCGAGTCGCTGCTCAGCCAGCGGGCCAGAGGCGCCAGCGGCAGCGTAGTGTTCTGTGCCATGGAGGGCAGCCGCCCGATCCTGTGCGATTTGCAGGCGCTGGCCGCACACAGTTTCTACAACATACCTAGGCGCGCGGTGGGCGGCGTGGACTCCGGCCGCGTGGCGCTGCTGCTGGCGGTTATGGAGAAACGCGCCGGAAAAAAACTGTTCGATCAGGATGTGTACGTAAGCGTTGCGGGCGGCTTGGAACTGGACGATCCCGCCGCCGACCTGGCGGTCTGCCTGGCGGTCGCTTCCAGCCTGGATAACTTCGCCCTTTCCCAGAGCCTTTGCGTGATGGGTGAGATCGGCCTTTGCGGCGAGGTGCGCCCCATATCGCAGGCGGAGCGGCGTGTGGCGGAATGTGTGCGCCTCGGCTTTACCGATATTCTGCTGCCGAAACAGAACTTAAAAAACCTCTCCCCGGTCAGCGGCGCGCGCCTCACGGGCGTGGATACGCTCTTACAGGCGCTTGCGGTGGTTCACTAGTCAGGTAAGGAAGGGGTTCCGAAATGAATAAGAATAAAATGCTGGAACGATTGTTACGATTATTAATCACGCTGGTGGGCGTCGGCGTGGGCGCGTTAATCGCAGCGCTGGTATTGCCTTATTTATCCCGCACTTATCCGTCCTCATATCAAACCCCGCTGGGCGCCGTGGCGACTTATGGGTTCTTGTGCGCGCTGGGCGGGCTGTCGTTTTTCATTCCTTCCTATCGGATATTGACCCGCGCCATGCAGCTGAGCACCGCGGTTGAACGCCGCTTATCCAGCATGCCGACCCAGCAGATCGTTCTTTCTGCCGTGGGGCTCATTTCCGGGTTGATCGTCGCAGCGCTGATTAACCAGCTGTTGCTTTCGGTGGGCGCGAATCTGTTGACCATCAGCATCAGCGCAATCATCTACGTGGTGCTGGGAACGTTTGGGTTGCAGATCGGTTACCGGCGCTACCATGAAAGCCGGCGGGAGCGCCGCCGTTTTCGCCGGAAATTTCGTAAGGGGGATGTCCTGTCCGACATGCTGGGAGACGCGGTCGGCCTGCTGCGGGACGACGAGGACGACGAGGACGACGAGGACAACGACGAAGGCGACCAGACCGAAGCGGCTGAAGTTCCTTGCAGCGAAATCCCGCCCAAGCTGTTGGATACATCCGTCATCATCGACGGCCGAATCTTCGACATCGTTAAAACCGGCTTTCTGGAAGGGGACATTATCATCCCGCAGTTCGTGCTGGCGGAGCTTCGGCACATCGCCGACAGCGGGGACGGCCTGCGCCGCGCGCGCGGCCGCCGCGGGCTGGATGTGCTTGGCAAACTGCAAGCGGAGCTGAAGTGTAACGTGGTGGTGGACGAGACTGATTACCCCGACGTGGCCGAGGTGGACGTGAAGCTGCTGAAACTCTGCCGCGACAAAGACGGCGTGGTGGTCACCAACGACTATAACCTCAACAAGGTCGCGGGTGTCAGTGGTATCCGCGTGCTGAACATCAACGATTTGGCCAACGCCGTAAAACCCATGCTGATGGCCGGCGAGGAGCTGACCGTGCAGATTGTGCGCGAAGGCAAGGAGCCGGGGCAGGGCGTGGGGTACCTGGACGACGGCACCATGATCGTGGTGGACAATGCCCGCCGCTGCGTGGGCGAGAGTGTCGCCGCCATCGTGACCACGGTGCTGCAGACCAGCGCGGGAAGAATGATCTTCACCAAGCTGAAAAGCACGGAGGACACTGCGCGCAGCGACTGACACCCTTCGCGCCAAATCCCAACGCCTCGGATTCGCTCCTTTTGCGTTCAATACCTTCTCCAACGCTTATGCCCGTTCCCCCGCGTCGCTGTGCAGGTTCCTGATCAGCGAAGTAACGGATTTTCGCGCGATATGGCTGGTTGCGGGCGGTATGCTGCTCGTGGGCGCGGGCGCGTTCTCGCTGCTGCGCGGCGCGGGCCGGAGACGTGTGAATGCCGAATCCTGAAACCACAAACACAAAGCCAGAAGCATTGCGCCTCTGGCTTTGTGTTTGTGATCATTATGCGGCGTAAATCCTTACCGGTTAAACGCCTTAATGCCCGGGTAGGTCGCGGCCTTGCCCAGTTCTTCCTCGATGCAAAGCAGGCGGTTGTACTTGGACACGCGCTCACTGCGGCTGGGCGCGCCGGTCTTGATCTGCCCGGCGTTAAGCGCCACGGCGAGATCGGCGATGGTGGTGTCGGATGTTTCGCCGGAACGGTGGCTGATAACAGCCGTGTAATGCGCTTTGTGCGCCATCTGCACCGCCTGGATTGTCTCCCACAGGGAGCCGATCTGGTTGAGCTTGATGAGGATGGAGTTGCCGCAGCCGGTGTCGATGCCCTTCTTGAGACGCTCGGTGTTGGTGACGAACAGATCGTCGCCCACCAGCTGCACCTTGTTCCCGATGGCAGCGGTCAACTTCTGCCAGCCTTCCCAATCCTCTTCGTCCAACGCGTCTTCCAAAGACACGATGGGGTACTTGTTCACCAGGCCGCTCCAGTAGGCGATCAGCTCATCCTCGGTGAAGCGTGTCTGGTGCTTGGGCAGCAGGTAGCCCTTATCGGCCTTCCACTCGCTGGCGGCGGCGTCGATGGCCAGCATGAAATCGTCGTAAGGCTTATAGCCGGCTTTCTCGATAGCCCGCAGCAGGTACTGGATGGCTTC
>JAJFVI010000142.1 GCA_021371895.1 Eubacteriales bacterium
TATATTGACTTCTACAATCACGAGCGTATCCAAACGAAAACGCACCTGACCTCGTTCGAAAAACGAAGTCAGGCTGCGTAATCCCGCGTTATTCTATGCCAGGGGGCTTCTCTTCCTGTCTGTTGCCTCTGGGGCAGTGCACTTCGGCGGGGGAGGAGCTTTATGCTGTATAAACACAATTTCAAGGGAGGCGTCGGAGGGTTGAAACCCTTCGACTGTATTCGTATCGCCCGGCTTTGCTGGGCGGGCGGGGAGTTTGCGGCTTTGCCGCAAACAATACCCGTAGCTCACAAAAGTGGCGCAGCCACTTTTTTGAAAAGCGAAGCGCTACATCCGGCTGCCCGCCCAATGCGCCTGTTCGATCGCCAGATCCCGATGGGTCACGCTCACGCGCTGCCCAAACGCCTGAAGCTGTTCGCACAGGGATTCCGCGATGGCGACGCTGCGGTGCGCGCCGCCTGTGCAGCCGATGGCGATCACCAGCCGGTGCTTACCCTCGCTAACGTAATTGGGTAGAAGGAAGGCAAGCATATCCATGCACTTGGTTAAAAACGTCTGCGTCACCGGGTGCCCCAGCACGTACGCTTTCACATCCTCGTCCAGCCCCGTTTGACATCCCAGTTCCGGAATATAGAAGGGGTTAGGCAAAAAACGCACGTCAAACACCAGATCGCCGTCCCGCGGAATGCCGCGCTTAAAGCCGAAGCTTAGCAGCTCTACGCGCAGGATCGGCTCGTCCCCCGCCTGCATTACGATGGCGCGCAGTTTGGCTTGCAGGGCGCTGGGCTTGAGCTCGCTGGTGTCCACCACGTGGTTGGCCGTCTCCCGAAGCGGCTGCAGGCGGTTGCGCTCGGACGCGATCGCCTCTTCCAGGCTCATGCCCTCGCTGGCCAGCGGATGGTCGCGGCGCGTCTCCTTATAGCGGTTGACAAGCATGGTATCGTGCGCTTCGATAAAGAGCGTGTCGATTGTAAAACCTACGCTGCGCGCCTCGTCGATCATCTTGACGACCGCCTTGGCGTCGAAAAACTCACCGGAGCGGATATCCACGGCGATGGCGACCAGGGGACGGCTGATGTTGGAGGCCTTGCACGCTTCCATAAAACGCACCAGCATCATCGGCGGCAGGTTGTCCACGCACAGCGCGCCCAGATCCTCCAACGTGCGGATGGCGACGGTTTTGCCCGCGCCGCTTAGCCCCGTGACGATTAAAAACTGCATAAGACAACCCTCCTTAACCTGATCTCTGTTCGAAGGTGACCGGCGATAAACGACCTACGCGTCCTGCGCGGGCGGGTCCACCCCTGCGATGTGGACTTCCGGTTCCAACAGCACGCCCGTCTGCTGCAGCACCACACGCTGTACTTCGCGCATCAGCACGAGATAATCCGCCGCGGTACCGTCTTCGTCGTTGATGAGGAATCCCGCGTGCTTGGTGCTTACGCTCGCTCCGCCCACGCGCAATCCCTTGAGGCCGCACTGATCGATCAGCGCCCCGGCGAACTGCCCCGGCGGACGCTTGAAGGTACTTCCGCAGCAGGGAAGCGTGATAGGCTGCTTTTCTCGCCGACGTGCGTTAAACTCCCGCATGGTGACACGGATGGTATCTTCGTCGCCCGGCGGAAGCGCGAAGGTTGCCGATACGACCAATTCCCTCTCGGCATCCGGGGCGCTCAGGCGGCAGCGGCGATAGCCGAAATCCATCTCCGCGCGGGTGTAATGCCGTATCTCCCCGGCGAGCGTGGCGCAGGTGACGCCCTCGATGATGTTTTGAAGCTCGCCGCCGTATGCGCCGGCGTTCATCAGCACACCGCCGCCTACCGTGCCGGGAATACCCGCCGCGAACTCCAGCCCGCACAGCGCCGCGTCCGCCGCGACGCCGCTTAGCCGTGTCAGCGGCGTGCCTGCCTGCGCCGTAATGGCAAACCGACCGTCCGGCAGGGGAACCGGCGAGGTGATCTCCGCAAAACCGTCACCGAAATGAAGTGTCAGTCCCGGCCAGCCCCCATCCCGCACCAACAGGTTGGAGCCGCCGCCCAGTATGTTTACGGTTACCCCCAACCGTTGGGCAATGCGCAAAATCTCCAATAATTGATCGGCGGAGGTGATTTCGCACAGCATTTCCGCCGGGCCACCGATGCCAAGGGTAGTGTAACGGCTCATGGGCACGTCTTCCGCAAGCTCTTTTCTTTTCGTAAGGGGGCGAAGCGCCTCCGTTAACTCCGCGCGAACGGTTTCCTCCATGGGCATTCCCTCCCCCTGCGCTGATTTAGGTTTATTGTAGCGCACTTGGCAGCGGCTGTCAAAGGATTCGCCCGTCGCATCCTGTGTTTTACAACCCGACCATACTTCAAAATGCAAAAAACCAGCCGCGCGACGGTTGAAACCGTACATGCGGCGGGCGTTTATAACAGCAGGCTGTGCCTGCCGCTGGGAGGTAGGGAGAGCTTTGGGAAATGGTACCGGCAGGGGGTTACACGTTGACCTCTGCCTTTACGCCCAGCTCGCTTTGATGAGCGTTCAGCAACGGGTCGATCAGCTGGGAGATAAACGCCGTCACCTGCTCGACGCTCCGGCCGATGAAGCGCTTCGGCTCCAGTATGGCCTCGATTTCCGCCTGGGTGATGTAAAAATCCGGGTCCGCGGCGATGCGCTCTACCAGATCGTTTGCGCCGCCCTCTTCCTTGACTACGCTTGCGGCCGCCTGGCTGTGTACGCGCAGTTTTTCGTGCAGCGCCTGCCGGTCTCCGCCCTTTTTGACGGCATCCATCAGAATATTTTCGGTGGCCATAAAGGGCAGCTCGCCCATCACGCGCGTACGGATCACCTTGGGGTAGACCACCAGCCCGTCGCATACGTTGAGCATCAGGTTGAGGATGGCGTCGGTGGCGAGGAACGCCTCGCTTACGGCGATGCGGCGGTTGGCGCTGTCGTCCAGCGTGCGCTCAAACCACTGCGTGCCCGCGGTGACGGCGGTGTTGAGCGTATCCACCATGACGTAGCGGCTCAGCGCGCTGATGCGCTCGCTGCGCATGGGATTGCGCTTGTAGGGCATGGCGGAGGAGCCGATCTGGTTGGTTTCAAAAGGTTCCTCCATCTCCTTGAAACTTTGCAGAAGCCGGAGGTCGTAACTAAACTTGCTGGCGCTCTGCGCGATGCCGGAAAGCGCCGACACCACCTGATAATCCATCTTGCGGCTGTACGTCTGGCCGCTGACGGGCACCACGCGGGTGACGCCCAGATCCGCGGCGATATCCCGCTCAATCTGGTCGATCTTTTGTCCGTCGCCGCCCAGCAGTTCCACAAAGCTCGCCTGCGTGCCGGTCGTCCCCTTGCTGCCCAGCAGCGCAAGCGTGGACAGGCGGTGCTCGACTTCCTCGTAATCCATCAAAAGCTCGTTCATCCACAGAGTCGCTCGCTTACCCACGGTGGTCAGCTGCGCGGGCTGCAAATGGGTATAGGCCAGCGTGGGCAGGTCGCGGTATTGGAGGGCGAAGTCCCTTAGCTCGTTCATGACGTTCAGAAGCTTGCGCCGCACAAGCGTAAGGCCTTCCTTCATCACCAGCACATCAGTATTGTCCCCCACGTAGCAGCTAGTCGCCCCAAGGTGGATGATGCCTTTCGCCGTGGGGCATTGCACGCCGTAGGCGTACACGTGGCTCATTACATCGTGGCGCACCTCGCGCTCCCGTGCCTCGGCGATGTCGTAATTGATGTCGTCCCGGTGCGCCTCCATTTCGGCAATCTGCCCGTCGGTAATGGGCAGACCCTGCTTCTGCTCGGCTTTCGCCAGGCTGATCCACAGCCGCCGCCAGGTGCGGAATTTATTATCCTCGGAAAAGATATACTGCATGGCTTCGCTTGCGTAGCGCGTGGAGAAGGGGCTGACATAGCTGGAATGCTCGGACATGGTCGACCTCCTTAACGTTGGCAAAAGCCGATAGCAAACGGGAACTTTGCGTTTGGGTTTCCTTTAGCGGAGCACGTGTGGTTTAAAGTATAGTACCCCGCCCTCGAAAACAGGCTGGAATGTATTCCCTTCGACGTTCTTGTAAAGATTCCTGCCGCTGCGCTCGATGTGCCCCATCTTGCCCAGCACCCGGCCGTCCGGCGATGTGACGCCCTCCACGGCCAGCACGCTGCCGTTGGGGTTGTAACGTAAATCCATGGTCGGCTGCCCGTCCGGCCCCACGTACTGCGTGGCGATCTGCCCGCGGCGCGCAAGATCGCTTAACGTCTTTTCCCCGCATACGAAGCGGCCCTCGCCGTGGCTGACCGGCACGGTGTAGATTTCACCCGGCTTGCACAGCATGAACCAAGGGCTTAAGTTGCTTGCGATACGTGTGCGCACCAGCATGCTCTGGTGGCGGCCGATGGTGTTAAACGTAAGCGTGGGACAGTCTTCGTCGGTATCCACGATCTTGCCGAAGGGCACCAACCCCAGCTTAACCAGCGCCTGAAACCCGTTGCATATGCCCAGTATCAGGCCGTCGCGGTCGTTAAGCAGCGCCTCGGTGGCATCCTTTACGGCGGGATTGCGGAAAAACGCGGTGATGAATTTGCCGCTGCCGTCCGGCTCGTCCCCGCCGGAGAAGCCGCCGGGCAACACCAGCATCTGCGCGTTGGCAATCTCCCTTTGCGCCATTTCCACGCTGCGGGCAACGGCCTGTGGGGTAAGGTTGTTAATCAGAAGGATGCGCGGCTCCGCTCCGGCGCGTTCCAGCGCGCGGGCCGTATCCGTTTCGCAGTTGGTGCCGGGAAAGGCGGGGATGACCGCCACGGGTCGAGCGGTGCGCAGGGCCGGGGTAGGCCAGCTTTCGACGGTCGTCGTAATAGCCGGAATGGGGGTTGCGTCCTCCTGCCCAGCCGGGGCGCGGTAGGGGAATACCTTGTCCAGCTTGCCTTCGTACGCGTCTGTCAGCGCCGCGAGCGCATAGGTTTTGTCTTGATAGTGTAGCTCGTAGGCGGCAGCGGTGCGACCCAGGGCTTCGCTCGAGGCGGTCAGCACCGCGTCCTGCGCGCCATCCGCCAGCTCCACAATCACGCCGCCGATCTCCTGTGCGAACAGGCCGCGCGGAAACGAAGCTTCCACCGCTGCGCCGATGCCGTTGCCCAGCGCCATTTTAAACAGCCCTTCCGCCACACCGCCCAGGCCGACCGCCCAGGCGGATACGACCTTCTTTTCACGGATGAGGCGGTGGAGCAGATCGAGATTCTTCGCAAAGCTTTCCGCGTCAAACGGATCGGCGTACAGATAGCGCAGTTCGTGCCCCGGTGCCTTGAACTCGGGAGAAATTATGTCCTCCGTATCGCCGGGGGCGATGGCGAAACTGACCAGCGTAGGCGGCACGTGCAGGCTTTCAAAGGTGCCGCTCATGCTATCCTTGCCGCCGATGGCCGCGATGCCGAAGTTGAGCTGCGCGTCCAGCGCGCCCAGCAGCGCCGCCAGCGGCTGCCCCCAGCTTGCGGGGTCGCCGGTCATCCGCCGGAAGTATTCCTGAAACGTCAGGTACGCCTTGCGAAAGTCAAACCCGCTCGCCGTAAGCCGGCACAGGCTTTCCGCCACGCTCAGGTACGCGCCCTCGTACGGGCTTTGTTCCATCAGCTGCGGGTGAAAGCCGTAGGCCATGCCGCTGCACGTGCGGGTTTCGCCGTGCAATACGGGCAGCTTCGCCGCCATCGCCTGCGCGGGGGTCAGCTGCCGTTTCCCGCCGAAAGGCATGAGCACCGTGCCCGCGCCGATGGTGGAGTCAAACCGCTCCGCAAGCCCCTTTTTGGAGCAGATGTTTAAGTCCGTTCCCATGTTTTGCAGTTTTTCGCCGAAGGTCGCCCCCGCGAAGGGCACCGGCGCGATACCGTCGTCCCCCACGAAAGCGCGGGCGTGCTTTTTAGCGCCGTTGGAATTGAGGAAATCGCGGCGCAGATCGACGATTACGTTCCCCTTCCAACGCATCACCAGCCGCGGCTCCTCCGTGACCTGTGCCACCGCCGTCGCTTCCAAATTTTCTTCGTTCGCCAATGTAATAAACGCGTCCGCGTCCTCCGGGGCTACGACGACCGCCATGCGCTCCTGACTCTCGGAAATCGCCAGTTCCGTACCGTCTAACCCCTCGTACTTGCGAGGCACGCTGTCCAAGTCGATGGTCAGCCCGTCGGCCAGTTCACCAATGGCTACACTCACGCCGCCTGCGCCAAAATCGTTGCAGCGTTTGATAAGGCGTGTCGTCCGTGCATCCCTGAACAGCCGCTGCAATTTGCGCTCCACTACGGGGTTGCCTTTTTGCACCTCCGCGCCGCAGCTTTCCAGGCTGGACAGCTTATGGCTCTTGCTGGAGCCGGTCGCCCCGCCGCAGCCGTCACGTCCGGTGCGGCCGCCCACCAATATCACCCTGTCGCCCGGCATAGGTGTCTCCCGGCGCACATTGGCAAGCGGCGCCGCGCCTACCACCGCGCCGATTTCCATGCGTTTGGCGGCGTAGCCGGGGTGGTAGAGCTCATCTACCACCCCGGTGGCAAGCCCGATCTGGTTACCGTAGGCGCTGTAGCCCGCTGCTGCGGTGGTAACCAGCTTGCGTTGGGGCAGTTTGCCCGGCATCGTTTCGGCGACCGGGGTCAGTGGGTTCGCCGCACCGGTAACGCGCATGGCCTGGTATACGTAGGTGCGCCCGGAAAGAGGATCACGGATCGCGCCGCCGATGCAGGTGGCCGCGCCGCCGAAAGGCTCAATTTCGGTGGGATGGTTGTGGGTTTCATTTTTAAACATGAGCAGCCACGGCTCGGTTACGCCGTCGTGATCCGCGTCGATCTTAACGGAGCAGGCGTTGATCTCCTCGCTTACGTCCAAGTTGGGCAGTTTGCCCCGCGCGTAAAGCGCCCTGGCGCCGATGGTGGCAACGTCCATGAGCGTTATGGGTTTCTGCTCCCGCCCCAGTTCCCTGCGCAGCGCCAGATAGCGTGCGAAGGCTTTCTCCACGGCTGGCTTCTTGCATTGCATATCGTCCAGCTCCGTTAAAAACGTAGTGTGCCGGCAATGATCGCTCCAATAGGTGTCAATCATGCGCAGTTCCGTAAGCGTCGGGTCGCGGTGTTCCGAGCGGAAATAATCCCGGCAGAAGGCCAGATCGTCCGCGTCCATGGCGAGGCCATAGCGCGTGACGAACGCGGGCAGGGTGCCGTCCGCAAGCGCGGTAAAGCCCGCGAGGGTTTCCACGGCGTCGGGCGTCGGGTATGTCTGGCGCAGGGTCGTTTTTTCGGCCAGGTCGGCTTCGCGGCTTTCTACTGGGTTGATGACGTATTTTTTGATGCGATCAATCTCTTCCTGTGTGGGTGCGCCCATGAGCAAATATATGCGCGCGGTGCGCACCGCCGGGCGTTCGCCACGGCTGACAAGCTGCACGCACTCCTCGCAGGAGGCCGCTCGCACGTCGAATTGGCCGGGCAGGTATTCCACCGCGAATATCGCCGCCGCGTCGATTTGCGGCAGTGTATAGGAAAACGTGTCCAGCTGCGGCTCGTAAAACACAACAGGCAGGCATTGCCTGAACAGTTCGTTGCTTACATCTTCAATGTCGTAGCGGTTTAGCAGGCGCACGCCCGTCACGCTTTTAATAAGCAAAATATGGCGGATTTCGTGCAGATGCGCCTGTGCTTCTACGGCGTAAGGGGGCATTTTTTCGGTGTAGACGCGATATACGGACATATTACCTCCTGAATGCTAAAAGCATAGGAATTGCGGCGGTTGTGCTCACGGCGACGTAGGGGACGGGGGACATGCGTGTGACCCTGTTTAGGGCTATGCCTGCGGGTATAGGCAGGGGCTTTCCGCTCGCCCCTGCACCCTTCGGGGTCGCCTTCCTACACGGCGAGCCGCGCGTGAGGCCGCACGCGGAGTACAGGATAGTCGTCCGGCGATACTGCGCGCAATGAGGTGGCTTGCGTGCTGGCAATCTCGCGCAGTATCGCCGACCGACAAGCCACTCTGACAGTTTAATCTTCGCGTGGGGTACTACCGTACCCCACACTTGTTAAACCGCCCGCCTTCGGGTCGCTCACGGCTACGCCGTTGTGCCCACAGAGCACGCGCTTCCCTCCGGCGCATCCTCTATGTGGCCTCACGCGCGGTTCGCCTGCGGGTTATCAGGCGATGAGGGAGAAAAACGAAGTCTGGCGGGGGAATTTACTCGCCTGCTATACGTCAGGCGGTGGGGGAGAGATTACGGGAGAAAAATGCGGGAAATTTTTAAGAATGTTGGCTTGGGGTATAATCACGGCAATTGCAGCGCTTTGATGCCGATGTCGTGGCGCATTTGTATTCCTTCGAAGGTGATGTTCTCCGTCGCCTTATATGCCTGTGTGATTGCATGGGGCAATATATCGCCGACCGCTGTTACGCCCAGCACCCGGCCTCCGGCGGTGATCGGTTCGCCCTCGCGGTTGAGGCGCGTACCGGCGTGGAACACGCTCACCCCGGGTAACGCCTCGGCCTGCGCGAGGCCGGAGATGACCATGCCCGTGCGGTACGCCGTGGGATACCCACCGGAGGCCAGTACCACACAGCAGCTTGCGCCAGGAAAAAAGCGCACGTCCGCGTCCTTGAGCGTCCCCGCGGTAACGTGCTGCATGATGGAAAACAGATCGCTTTCCAGCAGTGGCAGCACCGCCTGTGCTTCGGGGTCGCCGAAACGGCAGTTGTACTCAATCACCTTGGGGCCGTTATCAGTGAGCATGAGGCCGAAGTACAGGCAGCCGGAAAAAGGATTGCCCTCCGTGCGCAGCGCCGCGAGCGTGGGCAGAAAGATAGTGCGCATACAGATTTCGGCGACTTCGGATGTGTAGTACGGGTTGGGGGCGATCACGCCCATGCCGCCGGTGTTCAGCCCATTGTCCCCGTCCAGCGCGCGTTTATGATCCATGCTGGAAACCATCGGGCGGATGTCCGTACCATCGGTAAAGGCGAGCACGCTCACCTCGGGGCCTTGCAAAAACTCCTCCACTACGATGCGGCTTCCCGCCGTGCCGAAGCGGCCGCGCTCCATCATATCGCGCACGGCTTCCTCAGCCTCGTCGCGGTTCTGGCAGATCACCACGCCCTTCCCCAGCGCCAGCCCATCGGCTTTCACCACCATGGGGCAGGGCGCGATGCGGATGTAGCGCAGTGCCAGCGCCAGATCCGAGAAAATCTCACAGGAGGCGGTGGGAATACCGTACTTGCGCATCAACTTTTTGGCGTAGATTTTGCTGCCCTCAATACGCGCGGCATTCTGACGCGGCCCGAAGGAGGGGATGCCCCTTTCCGCGAGCAGATCGCAAAGCCCCAGGCAAAGGGGATCGTCCGGGCCGACAACCACGTAATCCATGGTGTTTTGCTTGGCCCAGTCGGCGATGGCGGTTACGTCCGTCGTCGCGATGGGCACGCACTCGGCGTCCCGTGCGATGCCGCCGTTGCCCGGCGCGCAGCAGAGACGGTCGATCACGGGGCTTTCCAGCAGTTTGCGGATGATGGCATGCTCACGACCGCCGCCGCCCACCACGAGAACCTTCATGGCGACAACTCCCTTCGCTTAATGGTGGAACAGCCGTAGCCCCGTAAACGCCATAGTGACGCCGTAACGGTCGCACGCGTCGATGACCTCCGGGTCGCGCTTGCTCCCGCCGGGCTCGGCGATATAGGCGACGCCGCTTTGCACCGCGCGATCGATGTTGTCGCTGAAGGGGAAGAACGCGTCGCTGCCGAGGCTTACGCCGGTTAGCTGCTTTAGCCATGCCTTCTTCTCCGCAGCGGTCAGTTCTTCGGGTCGGTGGCTGAAAAGCGTTTGCCAGCGGCCGTCGCTGAGCACGGTTTCCTCCGCCTCGTTGCTGATGAAGCGATCGATGGCGTTATCCCGGTCGGGATTTTTAATGCCGGGGAGGAACGGGAGCGCCAGCGTTTTTTTGTGCTGCCGCAGCCACCAGTTATCGGCCTTGTCTCCCGCCAGCCGCGTGCAGTGGATGCGGCTCTGCTGCCCGGCCCCGATGCCGATGCATTGCCCGTCCTTAACGTAGCACACGGAGTTGGATTGCGTGTATTTCAGCGCGATCATCGCCACCGCCAGATCGTGTTTGGCAAAATCGGGCAGGACGTTGTTTTGGGTGACCACGTTGGCAAAAAAGCCGTCGTCGATCACCAGATCGTTACGGTTCTGCTCGAAGGTGATGCCGAAAACCTCCTTGCGTTCCAGCTTGGGCGGCTCGTATGCCGGGTCGATGCGCACAATGTTGTAGTTGCCCTGCCGCTTGGCTTTCAGGATGGCGAGCGCCTCCGGCGTATAATCCGGGGCGATGATGCCGTCGCTCACTTCGGGCTTGATCAGCAGGGCGGTTGGCACGTCGCAGGGGTCGGAGAGGCTGATCCAGTCCCCGAAGCTGCTCATGCGATCGGCGCCACGTGCACGGGCATAGGCGCAAGCCAGCGGTGAAAGCGCCGCTTCGGCAGGCACGAAGTAGATTTGCCGGAGTGTGTCGGAAAGCGGCAGGCCCAGCGCCGCGCCGGCGGGGCTGACGTGCTTAAACGATGCCGCCGCCGCAAGCCCGGTGGCGCGCTTTAATTCCCGCACTAGCTGCCAGCCGTTGAGCGCGTCCAGAAAGTTGATATAGCCCGGCTTGCCGTTAAGCACGGTCAGCGGCAGAGCGCCGGTCTGCGCGAAAATCCGCGCGGGCTTCTGGTTGGGGTTGCAGCCGTATTTCAGTTCCAGTTCTTCCATGATGCCGGTGCCTCCTTAGTTTCGCTGGTTGAGAATGCGGGTCACGGTATATCCCGAGATCAGCTCCACGGTTCGTACGAACAGGCTCACCTTGTTTTGCATATCCAGCGCGTTCCAAAGCCCCGTGGCGAATGCGTCGATATCCGCGCAATCCACCGTTACGCGTATGGGCTCTCCCGCAAAGCTGGGCAGGGGATTGCCGTCGCTCGCGTAGGTGTGAATCAAATGCCCCTCGCCTGCACGGGGCTCGGGATACTCGAAAAAGAAGCGCTGAGCGCTGTCCGCCATACCGCCGTCGCTTTTGAGAATGGAAAGGCGGTAGCTCATGCGGCCGTCGCCCGCCGTAAGGAGCCCCGATATACGCGGGGTGTAGTTGGGCGCGTCCGGCTCGAAGGTGCGCGTTCGCAGCGCGTCCTCAAAACTCCGACCCGACAGCAGAAATTCCGCGACGGTATCGGTCTGATCACCGTTGGTGACGATGGTCACGTTCCCGCCCAGCGTGCGCACCGGTGTGTAGATGATGAGGCTGGGATCGGTCATCAGGGAAGGATCATGCGCCTCGGTGATGATGCCGTCCTCCGTGGGGGTAAAAACGCGGTTGCGGCTGTTTTCGCTGCGCCCCATAATGAAATACGCAATCACCGCGCTCATGCCGTCGGCGCTGCGCCCCAGCAGTATTCCGCGTCCCGGATAACGATTGTGCGCGAGCAGATCGTTTACATCCATCAGTTTCATGTTGCCGTTCCTCCCTTGCGGTATTTGCCATAGGAACGTTTTCCTCCGGCTCCGTTTATCATATCACGTTTGGCGTACCGTGGCAGAGGAGCAGCAATGTTTGTTACGAATGAGGTACGAACGTGCGCCCGTCCTTACCCTATCCGCCTTATCTCTCGGTCGCCATTCAACCAGCAAGGTTCCCGTCCCGTTCTATCAACTTTATCTCTCTGTCGCCATTCAACCGGCAAGGTTCCCGTCTCGCCCCGTCCGTCTATTTTCCCATCGCCTTGAAACCAGCAGGCGGGAAGCGTGATGGGGTCGCTAGCAGGATGGACAGGCTTGTCGGTCGGACGTACCGCGTGTACACACGCCCGAAGGGCGGGTGGGCAGTTGCGGTACGAACGGACGACTATCCTGTACTCAAAGAGCGATCCCTCACGCTCAGCCCGCCGTGTAGAAAGGCGACCCCGAAGGGTGCAGGCGCGAGCGCAAGTTCCAGTCGCTCAGTCGCCGCGGACAGCGCTGCCGCTGGCCCGCTCGCTTCGCTCCTCACCTGCGGGTCGCTCACAGCTGCGCCGTGGTGCCCACAGGGCACACGCTTCCCTCCTGTGCCCTTTGGTGCGCTCCGCAGGGCGCATCCCCCGCTCCCCTTTATTTCGCCGCGGCGAGCAAACCCGCCGCTTGCCGCTCGACTTCGAGCGGCAACAGCACCCACTCCGCTTCCTCCATCACACTCTTTTGCAGCATTTCGGGCGTGTCGCCTTCCAGCACCGCGACCGCCTTTTGTGCCAGAATGCGACCACCGTCCGGAATTTCGTTGACCAGATGCACGGTCGCGCCCGTCAGCTTCACACCTCGCGCGAGCGCAGCCCTATGCACCCGAAGCCCGTAGTACCCCTCCCCGCAAAAGGCTGGAATCAGGCTGGGATGGACATTCAGGATGCGGTCACGATAGGCGGCAATTACGTTGGGCGCGAGGATGAGCAGGAACCCCGCCAACACGATCAGCCGAATGTTCCGTTCCCGCAGGATGGCCAGCAGCCTTTCACCGTAGGCTTCGGGTGTTTCGCCCCCGTGCTTTTCCACCACAATGGCCGTTGCCCCATGCTCCCGTGCCCGCGTCAGCGCGTAAACGTCCGGTTTGTTGCTCACCACCAGCGCGATGCGCCCGCTGTGCAATAACCCGCTTTGCTGCGCGTCCAGCAAAGCCTGCAGGTTGGTGCCCCCACCGCTTACCAGCACGGCGATGTTCAGCACAGCGTTACGCCCTCCCTGCCCGGCGTCACTTCGCCCAGCACGTAGGCGTCCACGCCACTGGCCCTTAGCACGCTTAGGGCCGTATCCGCCTGTGCGGCGGGCACCACGGCGGTCATGCCCACACCCATGTTGAAGGTGTTAAACATGTCTCGTTCGGGGATACTGCCCGCGCGGGCGATGAGGCCGAAAATCGGCGGCGTACGCACAGCGGTGCGCTCAAGCCTTACCCCGAAGCCCTCTCCGAGCGAGCGGGGAATGTTTTCGTAAAAGCCGCCGCCTGTAATGTGCGAAAGCGAACGTACGTCCACCTTCTCCATCAGCGCGAGTACAGGTTTCACGTAGATGCGCGTGGGTGTGAGCAGCGTTTCGCCGACTGTTGCGTCGCCAAGTTCCGGCGGTTTCGCGTCCAGTCCGCCCGCCTCCGCGCCCAGCGCCTTGCGCACCAAGGAGAAACCGTTGGAATGCACACCGGAGGAGGGCAGGGCGATGACCACGTCGCCCGCGCGCATGGCGGATTTATCAAGGATTTTTTCTTTTTCTACCGCGCCCACGGCGAACCCCGCCAGGTCGTACTCATCTTCGGGGTAAAAGCCCGGCATTTCGGCGGTTTCGCCGCCTACCAGCGCACAGCCTGCCTGCACGCAGCCCTCCGCAACACCGGCGACGAGGGAGGCGATCTTCTCCGGCACGTTTTTACCGCAGGCGATGTAATCCAAAAAGATAAGCGGTTTCGCGCCGCAGCAGATCACATCGTTGACGCACATGGCCACACAGTCGATGCCGACGGTGTCGTGCTTATCCAGCAGCATGGCGATACGCAGCTTGGTGCCTACGCCGTCGGTGCCCGCGACCAGCACGGGATGCCGGTAGCCCGTCATATCCAGCTCAAACAGCCCGCCGAAGCCGCCCACATCCCCCAGCACGCCGGGAACCATGGTGCGGGCGATATGCTTTCTCATCAACTCTACAGCCCGGTATCCGGCGGTTATATCCACGCCGGCAGCCTTGTAGCTTTCACTTTCGCTCCGGGTCACAGGGCGACCTCCTTTTCAGCCTCGGGCTGGGACATGAAGATTTCAAACTTGTTTTTCGCGGCTTCCTGGGGCGGCGCTACGGGATAGACGCCCGTGAAGCAGCCCTTGCAAAAGCCGCAGGTGCTGTGGTCGGCAAGCTTATCCAAACATTCTACCGGCAGGTAGCCCAAGCTGTCCGCGCCGATCAACTCCCGGATTTCCTCCACGCTGTGGTTGGCGGCAATCAGGTTATCGGTGGAATCGATATCCGTGCCGAAATAGCAAGGGTGGCGGAACGGCGGCGAGCTGAGCCGCATGTGTACCTCTCTGGCGCCCGCCTCCCGCAGCAGGCTTACGATGCGCGCGCTGGTTGTGCCGCGCACGATGGAATCGTCGATCAGCACCACGCGCTTATCCTTTACCGTCGCGCCTATCACGTTGAGCTTGATGCGCACGGCGTTCTGTCGCGCCGTCTGCCCCGGCTGGATAAACGTGCGACCCACATAACGGTTTTTAATAAAGCCCACTCCGTAGGGAATGCCGCTTTGCCGGGCGTAGCCGATGGCCGCGTCGATGCCGCTGTCCGGAACGCCGATCACCACATCCGCCTGCACGGGATGCTCCAGCGCCAGAAACGAACCCGCGCGAAGCCGGGCGGTGTGTACGGCGCTGCCGTCGATTACGCTGTCCGGACGGGCGAAATAGATAAACTCAAACACACACAGGGTGCTGTCGCATTTCTCATTGAGGGTCAAGGTTCGCACGCCGTCGTTGTCCGCCACCACCACTTCGCCGGGGTGTACGTCGCGGACGAACGTCGCGCCGATGGCGTCCAGCGCGCAGCTCTCGCTGGCGAATACCGTGCCTCCATTGGGGAGCGATCCCATGCACAGCGGCCGAAACCCGTGTGGGTCGCGCGCGGCGATCAGCTTTTGCGGGCTTACGAGCACCAGCGAATATGCGCCCTTGATGCGCCGCATCGTGCCCAACACCGCCTGCTCAATGCTGGTGGCCTTCAGGCGCTCCTGAGTAACGGTATAGGCGATCACCTCGCTGTCGCTGGTGGTGTGGAAAATGGCCCCGTTCAATTCCAACTTCTCGCGCAGTTCCCCTGCGTTGACCAGATTACCGTTATGGCACAGCGCCATGCCGCCCTTTAAGTGGTTGACCAGCAGGGGCTGGGCGTTATCCCGGTTGCGGACGCCGGTGGTGCCATAGCGGCAATGCCCCACGGCGATGGAGCCTTCAGGAAGCTTTTCCAGCACCTCGCGGGTGAACACATCGCCCACCAGCCCAACATCCTTATAGCAGGAGATGATGCCTTTGCTGTTGACGGCCACGCCGCAGCTTTCCTGCCCGCGGTGCTGCAAAGCGTAAAGTGCGTGGTAGGCCGGGCCTACAACGCCCGTCTGTCCGTCGGGGAGGAACACGCCGAATACGCCGCATTCCTCATGTAAACTGCTCATAAAGGGTTTCCTTTCAGGGAACTTCGGGTAAAACGAAAGCTGGTTGGCGATCTAGCGATTATCCCTTACCTGTTACTTAGCTTTATTATGCGAAAATAGCCGCATCAATCTTAACCAATACCCCAGGGGATGGTTGGGAGGCGACGAAGGGAAGCGTGCGTCCTGTGGACGCACGCCGAAGGCGAAAGCGACCCGGAGTCGGAGAGCGAAGCGAACCGGCAAACGACAGTGAAGCTGGTGACGACTGAGCTCTCGGATGTTCTCAATCCCCTTCCCACATCGAGCGTTATTCGCCCAATAATCTCTTTAAAATCTCATGGTACGCGTCCTCCACGCCACCCAAATCGCGGCGGAAACGATCTTTATCCAGCTTTTCGTGGGTGGTCGCATCCCAGAAACGGCAGGTGTCGGGGCTGATCTCGTCCGCAAGCACGATGGTTCCGTCCGCCAGGCGGCCAAACTCCAGCTTGAAATCGATCAGCTCAATGTTCAGGTCTTTGAAATAATCCATCAGCACCTGATTGACCTTCAAAGCGTAATTGCTGATGGTTTCCATTTCTTTGTCGGTCGCCCAGCCCATGGCGGCGATGTGGTACTGGTTCACCATGGGGTCGCCCAGCGCATCGTCCTTATAGCAAAACTCAAGTACGGTTTTAGCCATGGGCGTGCCTTCCGGAAGCCCCAGACGCTTGGAAAGGCTGCCCGCGGCCACATTGCGCACAATAACTTCCAAAGGCACGATCTGCACCTTTTTCACCAGCGTTTCCCGCGGGGAAAGCTCCTGCACAAGGTGTGTGGGTACGCCGTTTTGTTCCAGCAGCCGCATCAGGTGGTTGGTGACGCGGTTGTTGATGACGCCCTTGCCTTCAATGGTGCCTTTTTTGAGGCCGTTGAAGGCGGTTGCGTCGTCCTTGTAATCCACCAGCACGAGGGTCGGATCGTCGGTCGCATAGACTTTTTTGGCCTTGCCTTCGTAGAGCTGTTCACGCTTTTCCATGGGGTTGCCTCCTGTTTTTACGTTTTTCAATATGGAAAGCTCGCTGCGGCTTGGCTATTCCACAACGAGCTTACGGTCTTTCTCCAGCGTTTTCAGACGTGTTTCTTCCCGCGCGATCAGCAGCTTCGCCGCGAGATCCGCATCCGAAACGGCGATGATCTGCGCGGCCAGAATCGCCGCGTTGGCCGCGCCGTCGATGGCGACGGTGGCTACGGGAATGCCCGCGGGCATCTGCACGGTGGACAGCAAAGCGTCCAACCCATCCAGCGTGGAGGATTTCACCGGGATGCCGATGACGGGGAGCACTGTGCGTGCCGCCAGCGCACCCGCAAGGTGTGCCGCCTTACCCGCCGCGGCGATGAGTACGCCAAAGCCGTTGCCCGCAGCCTGTGTGGCAAAAGCGGCCGCTTCGTCAGGCGTGCGATGTGCGCTGAAAATGTGCGCTTCAAAGGGGATACCGAATGCCTTGAGGTGGTCAAAACAGGGTTTAAGGACGGACAAATCACTATCGCTTCCCATGATAACGGCGACCTTTTTCACGTCTTGGCGGCTCCTTTCAGGTTCTGGTGGCGTTAACCGCTGTTCGGGTCATTCGTTCGGGTTTATTGCGAAACAGGATAGCCTTGATCGTATCGGAAAAAGCTGAATAACTAGCTGAATAAAAGCATTACACCGTTTACCCGGTATCCGAGCCCTCCTGATTATATCGGATGCGTTGGAGGATGTCAATCGAATAACCGAACATTAGCAAACGAATATTTGTTTTTGTATGGTATATTCTGTACGGGCCTTCCCAACAAAACGCCGCCACGAAACGGTGGGCGTTTCGCGGCGGCGTTTTGATTTTCTATTCGCATTCAAGGGGTTGCGGGCTTTCTTCTGCCTCGGGCAGGAATGCTTGCAGGTAAGTCCCGACGGAGCGGTTCATCTCCGATGCGAAGTCGGAATGGTATTTGCGTTTGCAGAATGCCTGCATCCATTCCCGGTAAGGCTTCGCTGTATCCCCAGCCAGCATGCGTGCCGTTGCGTCCCCGTCCCGGCGGCAATAACGGTTTTCCTGCACGATACCGGCAAGCGGAGCGCGTTCCGGTTTGGGGCGGTTCAGCTGTTGCGCCGTCGGGTAGCCGAACACCAGCATTGCCGCCGGGAACACCTGCGGCGGCAGGCCGAGCAGCGAGCGGTGCTCCTCGCAGTTTTCCATGATGTCGCCGATGTAGCAGGAACCCACGCCCATGCTCCACGCCGCCGTTACGGCGTTCTGCGCGGCGATCATCGCGTCCGAAACGGCAAGCATCAGGTCGCCGGGGCCCGGTGCGCGGGGCGAGCAGCCGCAGGCGGCGTAAGCGTCGTACCATTTGAGGGTGTCGGCGCAAAAAATCAACACCAGCGGCGCTTCGGCGATGAAGGGCTGGTGGTCGCAGGTTTCGGAGAGCCTTGTTTTCAGCGCCGGGTCGGTAATAGTCAGTACGGTGTACAGCTGTTGGTTTCCGGCGGTAGGCGCGTTCGAAGCGGCCAGCAGGATGTTCATTTTAACATCCTCCGGGATCGGATCGCGGGTATACGCGCGTACCGATTTGCGGGTGTACAGGCTTTCCAGCACGGTGTTCATGGCATTTCCTCTTTTCTCGTCCCGCGGGTGCGGGCCTCCGGCGATGGGTAAGCCGATTATACCAAAGCGGCTCGACCCCGTCAAACCCGCGGTTCCCGCATGGGTCATTCCCATAGGACAAAGAAGGGTTTTCATTCTCCGGCGTGGAAAGAAATACCGATTATGTATACAGGATCGTTCGGAGGCCGCATATGCAGGACGTCATTCTTATCCTGGATCAGGATGAAGCGCTGGCAGGCTTAATCGCGCGTACGCTTCGCAGCCAGCAGATCTATTGTGAGCTGGCGCCTTTTACCCTTACGCTCGCACAGGCACGGCAACGGGGCGCCAAAGGTCTGATTACAGCCGTTCGGCACGACCAGGCTGTGCATCTGGACGGCTTTGACTTTTCCCTGCTGGACGCCGAATTTCCCACACTCGTGCTGGGCGGCATGGTGCCTGCGCTTTGTGAACATTTCGGCGGCACAATATTGCAGATGGAAAGCGGAAACGAAAAAGTGACGCTGGGCCTGGGCGATCAGCCGCTGTTTACGGGTATCAGCCGAGGCGAGCGCATGCTGCATAACCTCAGGGATCTGAGCCTGCCGGAATCGCTTTCCTGCCTGGCGACGGCCACGGAGCGCTGCATTGGCTTTACGAAGGCGGGCACAAGGCTGTATGCCGTGCAGTACCCCATAGAACGCAACGATCCGGACGCGGTGCAGCTTTTGCACAATTTCGCCTGCCTCGTATGCGGCGTGGAACCTTACTGGAGCGAGGAATTCATCATTCAGCAGGCGGTGGAGCGCCTGCGTGCCGCGGCGGGGGACGGGCGTGTGCTGTGCGCCGTTTCCGGCGGTGTGGACAGCGCTGTTTCCGCCAAACTCGCTCATATGGCCGTCGGCGACCGGGTGACCTGCGTGTTTGTGGATACGGGATTATTCCGACAAAACGAGCCAAAGCAAGTCATGGACAGCTTTCTGGAGACTTTGGGGCTTACGGTTGCCTACGTGGGTGCGCAGGATAACTTTTTAAAGGCGCTGGAAGGCGTGCGCGCGGAAAAAGATAAGGAACGTGTTGCCTCGGAACTGCTGCGGCAGGTATTTTACAAACAGATGGGGTATCATCCGGGTATCCGCACCATGGTGCTGGGCACCAATTATAACGATACGCTCTACGGCGCCTTTACGCCGCAGCCACCGCTCAACGTTATGGGTGAAACGACCCCGACGATCTCCGAGCCGGTGCGCGGGCTGTTTAAAGATGAAATTCGCCGCATTGCCAAAACCCTCGCGCTTCCCAACGCCATTGTCGAGCGGCAGCCTTTTCCCGCCAGCGGCCTTGCGCTGCGCATCCTGGGGGAGGTAACCCCCGCTCTGCTGACGATCCTGCGTCAGGCGGACGCGTTTTTCGCGGAGGAAATTCACGCCGGCGGGCATGAGCGCAAACTGTGGCAGTATTTTGCTTCTATGAGCGATAATCCCGACGATCGCGCGGGGTACGTCGTGGTGCTGCGCGCCTCGCAGGTCAGCGGCGGCGAAGCGTGCGCCTCCCGCCTGCCGTTTGATCTGCTGGAACGCGTGACCGAGCGCATCCTAACGGAGCTTACGGAGGTTCGGCGTGTGGTGTATGACCTGACCCCTAGCCAGCATTACGCGATGATGGAGTAAACGCGTATCCGCCGTCTTTACGCGGCGGCGAATCCCCTTCCCGCCATTACGCGCCGCGTGCCGTGTGTCCGCGGCTTTTTTTGTGCGCATGCGTTTCGGAAACAGCGGCAAAAATTCCGGCGCTTTTCAAATCCTGTCTTTTTTGCTATACTGTCGCATAGGAAAGCAGGTGAAGTGATGCTCCATTTTACTAAAATGCATGGTATCGGCAACGATTATGTATATATCAACGCTTTTAGTGAAGCCCTTCCCGACGATCTGCCTTCCTTGGCTGTGCGGATGAGCCGGCGGCGCTTCGGCTGCGGCAGCGACGGGCTGATCCTCATTATGCCAAGCGACAAGGCCGATTTTAGGATGCAGATGTATAACAGCGACGGCTCCGAAGGCGAGATGTGCGGCAACGGCATCCGCTGCGTAGCCGCCTACTGCCATGACCGGGGGCTGACCGACCGCACCGGGATCACCGTGGAAACCGGCGCGGGCATCAAAACCCTTTCACTCACATTGGACGAAAAAGGCCGTACGCAAAGCGTGCGTGTGGATATGGGCGCACCCGAAACCGACGGGTTAAAAATCCCCAGTATATTCGTGGGCGACCCGGTGGTGATGCAGCCGCTGACGGCGCTGGGGGAAACCTGGCCGGCAACGCTGGTGAGCATGGGCAACCCCCATGCCGTGCTGTTCGTGCCCGATCCCGCCGTAGCGCCGGTAACGACCGTCGGCCCGGTGCTGGAATGCCACCCTGCCTTTCCCCGCAAGTGCAACGTCGAGTTTGCGCGCGTACAGGACAGGACACATATCCAGATGCGTGTGTGGGAGCGCGGCTCGGGCGAAACCCTTGCCTGCGGCACCGGCGCTTGCGCCGTGACGGTCGCCTGCATCCTCAACGGCCTGGTCGACCGCAAGGCGGAGGTCAGCCTGCCGGGGGGCAAGCTGATTGTGGAGTGGAACGAAAAAGACGGGCATGTGTATATGTCCGGCCCTGCGGCCTTCGTGTACGACGGCGTGTGGCTGGGGGACGATTGAACTGCCCGAGGCGTGTTCTTCCCCCGTGTGGATAATGCACCGCCGGTAGGCGGTTCAATAAGGAGGCCGACCCCTTGCACGTCAACCCGAATTTTGAAAAACTGCCGGGCAGTTACCTTTTTGCGGAGATTGCCCGCCGTGTGAAAACCTATGCCGCCGCGCATCCCGACGCCAATCTGATCAAGCTGGGCATCGGGGACGTCACCCGCCCGCTCGCGCCCGCCGTGGTGGAAGCCATGCAAAAGGCCGCGGCGGAGATGCTCAGTGCTGAAACCTTCCGCGGTTACGGCCCGGATTACGGGTACGAATTTCTGATAGACGCCATCCGTGAGCAGGATTATGCCTCTCGGGGCATCACCCTCACGCAGGATGAGGTGTTTATTTCCGACGGCGCGAAAACCGATACTTCCGCGATTCAGGAACTGTTTTCCCAGGACGCGTATATCGCCGTGACCGACCCGGTTTACCCCGTATATGTGGACAGCAACGCCATCGCCGGCCGCCTGGGCGATTTTGTAGACGGCCGCTGGACAAACCTTACCTACCTGCCGTGCAACGCGGAAAACGGCTTTGTGCCGTCGCCGCCCAGCGAGCCGGTGGACGTAATTTACCTGTGTTACCCCAACAACCCCACCGGCACCACGCTGAGCGTAGAGCAATTAAAACCCTTTGTGGAGTACGCCCGCAAGCATAACGCGCTGATTATTTACGACGCGGCCTACAAGGCATTTATCACCTCCGGTACGCCCCATAGCATCTACGAGGTGGAGGGCGCGCGCGAGGTGGCCATCGAATGCTGCTCTTTTTCCAAAACCGCTGGCTTTACCGGCGTGCGTTGCGCCTACACCGTCATCCCCCATGAGGTCAAAGGGTTTTCCGCCGCGGAGACGCCTGTGGAGCTCAACGCCCTGTGGAAGCGCCGCATGGGCACCAAGTTTAACGGCGTCAGCTATCCCGTGCAGCGTGCGGCGGCGGCGGTGTACAGCACCGAAGGGCAAAGGCAGTGCGCCGAAACCGTCGCCTATTACCTGCGCAACGCGGCGCTCATCCGCGAAGGGCTTGCGGCGGCGGGCTACAGCGTGTTCGGTGGAGTGGATGCGCCCTATGTGTGGCTCAAGACTCCCGTGGATAGCTGGAGCTTCTTTGATATCTTGCTTGATAAGGCGCATGTGGTCGGCACGCCGGGCGCGGGCTTCGGCCCCAGCGGCGAAGGCTATTTCCGTCTTACCGCGTTTAATACCCGCGAAAAAACGGAAGAGGCGCTGGAACGCATCCGTCGGCTGTAATGGAATCAAACAATCGGGAGCTGCGCCTTTGAACCGGATGTGCGTCCAGGGCGGTAACTGTAATGGCACACGGCGGCGGGCGGAGGCGGGCGGCTTCCGCCCGCGCGCGTTTTTCCGGGCAGGCCGCGCCGCGGCCTTCGTTTGATCGGGGTTTCGCCGCCCCGCCGTGTGGCGATCTTTGGGTGGTAAAAAGGAAAACCCTTCAATAAAGGCGAATAAAACCAGTTAGGATTTCTTTGGGGAAGGGAGCAATCGACATGCGGTCTGTCCACGCGCGTATTGGCGTGCGCCGCGATACTGCGGCGCTGTTTACGGTCGCTTCCCGCCCCGCGCGCGTCCAGCGGGGCAAGCGCCTCGCGCTGGCCTGTATGCTTGTATTGCTCTGTGCTTTGCTTTCCGGCTGCGCCGCGCTGGAGGTGCTCAGCACTCCGGCGCCCGCCGCCGATACGGTGTCCGCTGGCCCCAACCTGGGGCTGCTTGCTCTGCCGACCTACGAAAACGCCGAAGCCGAAAACCCTTCGGAAACCTCTTCCGGTTCTGGTTACGCCAACGTCGATCTCTGGCTGGACGCGACCCAGAACATGGGCGGCATCAGCACGGTGAAAAGCAGCATGTATCCCCATTCCGGGCGCAAATACCGCGAAGGCGGCTTCCAGTACCATTACGGCAATACCGTGGGCTGGTATGAAAGCCTGCTGCGGGATTTTCTGGCCGCCGCGGGCGAAACGCACGTGCGTACTCTGCGCTACGGCAATGAAACCCTGTCCGACGCGTTTCTGGCCGCAGCCGGCCTGACCGGGACGGACGGGCAGGTCACCGCGTCCGTGTGGCGGGATTTGCACACCAGCCAGGTCGATACGAACGCTTCGTTCTTTTCCGGGCTGGCCGGCGAGGATATGGCCTCCAGCTTTTACGCGCTGGGTTCCGCCGCGTGGGTCAACCGCCTTTCCGCGCTGGCGTCTTCCGATTTGGAAAATCCCACGCTGACGGACGCGATGAGCGCTGCGCTGGATCAACAGATCGCGGGCATCGCGCAGAAAGACGACAGTTTTATTTTGCAGCAGGGGCGTGACGGAGAACAATGCGCCCTGCTCAGCGCGCTTGCCAATATCGATACGGATAAGCTCAGCGTGATTACCGTAGACCCCGCTTCCCTGCGTAAAACCAGCGGCGCGGACGCGCAGGGGCAGCCCATTGCCTATTACGGGCAGGTGCTGCAGGCGTTGGGCGTGTTCGATAAGGGGCTCTGCGTGGGTATGCTTGATTTTCAGCTGGATTATCTGGGGCAGCTGTCCACCATTTCCACGGCCACGCTCAGCGAGCCGCTCATCTGGGGGCATATTATCCTGAACGAGAAAAAGCTGCTGGGCGTGATGCCGCGGCGGATGCTCACGCTGGTCATCGGGACGCGCGCGCGCGTGGACGCCTTTATCCAGAGCCTTACGCAATTGATCGACGCCGACGTTACGCTCAAGGGCTTGCGCGGAACCCAGGACGAAGAGCTTTCCTACGCCGCTGGCGGGCAGACCGTCGCTTCGCAGCCTTTCGGCTTTGCGTGGAACGCTACGGTCATCGCGCGGCCGAGCATGGGGTATTATTCCCAGCATACCGAGGGCGTCGTGCTGACCGCCGAAACCACAGGCGCCTCGGCGGCGGGCGCGACCGTCGCGACCGGCGAAAACGACGTGGCGCTGGTCAGTCTGACGCCCAACACGGAAGGTAAACAGCCCGACCGAACGCTAAACATAAGCTTCCCACTGCTTTCCGGCGAGGACGGCGCGTCGCTGGACGTGAGCCGTTTAGGCAAAGCGGGGTTGGAAACGCTGGATACGATACTTTTGTCCCAAACGCAGGAAAACACCTCCGAAAATCTGGCCGCCGCCGAAGCGAACGGGCAGGAAACCGTCGCCTACCGCGATATGCTTTATCTGTTCAGCCGCGGTACGGAAAGCGACGCCTTTTCGATCACCTCCATTACCGTGCAAAACGGCATGCTGGTCTGCACCGTCGCGGTTAACGGCGAAGCGCTCAAATCCGGCTATTATCGGCTGCGTCTCACGGCGGACGCGACCGGCGAGCAGGTGGCTTGGGAAAGCGTGCCCTGGATCGACGGAGAGCAAAGCGTGTCCGCATCGGTCACCGACGCGGACGTGTACGCGTGGGAAACCTTCACCGCCGCCATAACGCAGTTCGACCGCGATTCCAAGGGCCTGCCCAAGATGTTCCGTAACGCATGGGGGCCGTATACCACCGATCTTTACCATGGTCTCGCCGTGCCGGCTTGCCCGCCTGTGTACAAGTCCATCCATCTTGCGGAGCTGGCAGCTCAATTCCGCGGCGCGGCCGCCGCGGACGAAAGCGCTCTGATCCGCTGCGTGTTTGAAGTTTTCGTCGCCTATCCCTAAGCGCGGCGCACGTGCAACCGTCGCCGCCTCGCCAGAAAGGACGTCCGTCCATGCCCAGAACCGTACATACGACAGTCCAATACCACAACCGCACGAAAGTGCTGCTGTGTTATGCGATCGCCTGGGGGTTGGCGCTGGCGCTGCCCTGGCTGGGGCTTACATTCCTTTACCCCTATAAGCTGGCGGGCACCGCGCCGGATCTGGCCGCGACGCTTGCGCAGCTGCCGTTTGCCCTGCCACAGCCCATGCAAAAAACGCTCGTTGCCACCGCGTTTTCCGCCGGTATGCAGACTGACGCTTTGCAGTTGGCACTCGCTGCGCGCGACTTGGTATGGCAGTACGTTGTTTTTGCGTTTACGGCACTTGCGTGGGTGCTAAGCCTGCTGTGGCAGTTGTTATGGCGTTTCCGCTTCGTGCGCCCCCGGCAGGCCGCGCGCACGGCCCTGCGTGCGGTGCGCGCCTACCGCTGGTCGATGCTGGGCATCTGGGCGCTCAACCTGCTTTTGGCGCTTTGTGTATACCTCGTCGGCGTAAGTCGGATCGCGGATCGCACAATGTGGGATTATCTTTTGTATTTTGGCGGATTCGTACTCCAGCCGCTGGCAGCCATGCTTTGCTTCCGGCTGGCCGCGCCGCCGGCGCTGAGCGGTAAACACGCGTTTTTCCGCCGATTGTAAGCTTTACGGCGCACACCGGCGATTCACCTGGGCTTCGCCCATGACTTGGGAGGCGCTATGTCCAATTACCTCATCGCCGTAGGCGGCACCGGCAACAAGATACTGGAGGCGCTCGTATATGCCTGTGCGGCCGATGCGTTGTATACGCTGGACGCGCAGGGCCGCCGCACGCCCCTGCCGGAAGTCCGCGCCCTGATCGTGGATGTGGACGCTGCCTGCGGCAACACCACCCGCGCCAAACAGGCCGCCGAGCATTACGAACGGGTGCGTTCCGCCTTTGAAACCGCGGGAGTCAGCCGCCGCGGCTTTCACACGGCGCTTACGGTGGAACGCTGGAACATGAACCTCGCCAAACGCTCCGCCTCCATCGCCGGCATGACGCTTAACCACCGGCGTGATCGGCTGCTGGCCGAAAGCCTCTTTTCCCGCACCGAGGCGGAACTGGAATACAGCGAGGGCTTCCGCGGCCATCCCGATTTGGGCGTGCTGTTTTTTGCCGATCTGCTCAACCATCTGGGTGAGCGTGCCGCGCAGGGGCAGCCCGACGAAATGGTCGATCTGCTGGATCAGATCCAGCGGGATCTGGATGCGCTGGAAACGGTCAAGGTCATGCTGGTCGGTTCCATTTTCGGGGGCACCGGCGCCAGCGGCATCCCCAGCATCTCCCGCTACCTGCGCCAATGTTTCAGCAAGTACGCCGATCACTTCGTGCTTTCGTCGGTGATGATGCTGCCCTATTACGACGTGCCGCCCGCCACCGTGGACGAGACGTTGGAGATTGTGGTGAAATCCTCGCAATTTTTGGATAAAGCGCGCACCGCGCTGCAATACTACGGCATGGAGGGGATGATCCGCTCCGGCGAGGACGACCCCGACGGCCTGTATGACGCGCTGTATCTGCTGGGGCTGCCCCGCGATGCTTTTGTGACCACGCGCGTCTACTCCACCGGTTCCCAGACGCAGGAAAACGACGCTCACCTGCTGGAATGGCTGGCTGTGCGCTGCGCTTCCATCTTCTTTCGCACCGGGTTTCGCGGCGCGGACGCGCATAACATCGACTGCTATTATTACCAGTGGCACTCCCACGACGTATCCTGGGCATGTTTTGACGAGGAAGGCGCCTTGTACCATAACACCTTCGGCGGGCTCATCAAGGCGTCGGCGCTGTTTTTCTGCGAATGCTATCCCACGCTGCGCGCCTGCGTGCGCCGGGACGAGCGCCGGCTTTCCCGTACGGTCAATTACTGGACGACGTATTTTTACGACGCGCGCAAGCTGGGCGCAGGGAAACGCGCAGAGCTGGAAAAGCTGATCGATTCGCTTTACCGGCTGATGGCCTTCTACACCAACTGGATGTGGCAGGTGCTGCGAACGCTGCCCCCCACACTGCGGCCGGAGCGGGAGATTGAGTTGAAAACGCACGAGCTGCAGGCGGTGTACCGAAAGCTTGTGGATACGCAGGCGGAAAGCCTGGGCCGGGAAAGTGCGCCGGCTTCCGCCACAGGGGAGGACGATGGCACACAGGACGAATATAAACGCCTGAAAGCCAAGCTGGACGAGCTGATCCCCGCCGTGGGCGGACACGCGTTTTTAAACGCGCTGCAAGCAGAGCGTGAGTTTCGCGCGCAGCGCATGGAAGCCCAGCGGCAAGCATTAAAGGAGCAAAACGGCAGCATCGCGCGCTGGGAAGGGGAAGATCAGCACCTGATCGACCCCAAGGCACTTAGGCAGGAGAAAAGCCGCCGCGATACCATGCTGCGCGCGCTGGCCGGTATGGAGGATCGCGCCGCGCTGGTGGAAGCGGATATTGTGCGGGCCGTGGAAAAACATGTGGCGGACGTCACCCCCGCTCTGCGGGACGACGAACCTTCTCCCAATAACCTGTTTTCGCCCACCGGGCTGAACGCGATGCACGATCTGCTGGCGCTCTACGGCGCCGAGGCGGAGGAGCGCGACCCCAAGGCCATGGAGGCGCTTCGCCGCGCCCTGTGGGACGGCTTAAACCGTATCGTCACCCAACGCGTGCCCGACTGTGTCACCGCGGCGCAGGCCGTGGCGGGGTTGGGCGGCGGCACGCGTGTGGGCGAAGGCCCGCAGGCGGCCTTCGCGAGCTTTACCGCGGCGCTGCTTGCCGCCGTGATGGAGGAGGAAAACGTATGAAGCGCAGGCAGGAGGATCCGCGCGTGGCGCAACCGGCCCGGAAAGAAACCTACCTGACGCTGCTGCCCGATATGGACGAGGGCTTTCATACCGGTTACCAGACCCGCGCGGGCGTGGTGAGCGACGGTAATCAGCGTCCCCACGAGTGGCTGGAAAGCTTCGCGCGCAACATGCGAACCGCCGGGGAGGACGTCGGCTACTCCATTCCGGACGTGCTTGCGGGCGAGGCGCAGCTGCGCCGCCTGATGCGCATGCCCCACGAGGCGGCGATGCGCCATCAGGAAATGGTGGACTGGCGCGGAGCGCTGGCGGTGCTGCTGCTTTGGGACGGATGGGTGAAGGACGATACCTGGCCCCAGCTCAGCTGCGAGGATATGCTTTCAGGGGAGGGCGGCGCGTTTCTCCACAGCGTGCGCGCGGCGCTGCCCGCAAACCGAAAAGCCTTTGGGATACGGCTGTTTTTCCTGTCCACGGAACGCGATGGTGTGCCCGAGCGCAAGGCGCTGGGTATGCTTTCGCCTGTCGTGGCGCTCGCGCCTGCCGCCAACCCCGGCGATCTATCGGGGCTGCTGCCCAAGTGCGTGCATTGGTATAACCGTGACCGCAAGCGCTTTGAGGATCCCTGCGCCTTTTTAGATGAGGCCGATCGCGCGCGGCTGCTGCAGTACCTTCGCTACCTGCAGGCGCTCAACGAGCGTACCGATCTGCAAAGCCCGCTGTACGCAACGGACGCGTCCCTCAGCGGGCTGATCGACCGGTTTATCCGCGATCTGCAAACGCCGCGCACTTCCTGGCGGGAACGGTTGGAGGCGGGTGACCCGCACGCGCAGACGGAACTCTACATCCGCGCGTTGGCGGTGTACGGCCTTATGGAGATCAGCGGCCTTACGGGACTCACCCGGCGGGATATTCCCCTGTCCATCGCGGAGCTCAACTGCAACGTGCTTTTACGCTGGCTGGTTTCCGAGGGCGTCGCCCCGCCGGAGGAATTTGCCGGCATCACCGTGACCACCTACGCGTTTGACGGCCTGCCGTTTGCCATCGCCTCCCCGCGTTACCTGCTGGAACCGGTCAACCGGCCGGAAGAGACGGCCACGCTGCAGCGGCTGTGGGCGGAGATTTCGCTTCCGCTGCAATATAACGGGGAGTGGAACCGCGCCGTGGCCAAGCGCTTTGTGGAGTTGGCCAACCACCTTACCGGCTTTTCCGGCACCGACAGCCGCGCCAGCCGCCGCGTGATCGAATTGATGCGGCAATGGAGCGCGAAGCTTGCCAATTTCCGCGAATCGGGCGACCGGGTGCTTTCGCTGAAGCTGCCGCTTTCGGATATGCCCTCCACACTGTCCGGCTTGACGCGGGAGATGGTGGGCATTGACGATACGGAGGCGCTGGCGGGCGCGTTTTCGGATTGTCTGCTGCTGTGCGCAGGCGACCCGCCCTTTGGCGACGTGGTGCTCAACGAACACTGCGCGGTGCGCGGCGCGGAAAAGTTATACGCCATTCCGCCGGTGGCCCCGGCGCTTGCGCTGTGGCTGTCGCGCGCGGCCGAGGAAAGCCAGGATGATCTGCTGCGCCCCCGCCTGCCCGCCGAAGCGTTTGATTTTGAGCTGATTCAGGATGCCCATGGGCGTAAGATTCGCGCCCGGATGCACCTTACGCGCAAACAACGTGCGCAGGACGCAACCTTTCAAAACCGCATTGAACTGACCAGCGATTATACGTTGGGTACGGAATTTGCCCGGGGGACTGCGGTACCGGTGGCGACCGGGGATTTGCCCACGGTGCGCTGCTGGCCCGCCGCGCGTCTGGCGCGGGGGCAATGGACAGCCTACTATGTGCTCGCCCAGCGGCCGGACGCGGTGGATGTGCTGGTGCCCGGCGAGGACGGCATGGTACAGGGTGAGCCGCGCTGCGTTGCGGACGGCGAGGGGGAGCCCCCCGCCGAGCACCGCTGGCAGACCGCACGCACCCGCACCTGGCCGATGTACGTGGCGCTGGCCCGCGGTAAGCTGAGCCTTGGCGTGTTGCCCAACGACGAACCCGTTTTGCAGCTCAAGCGTGAGGCCCCTGCCGCCGTCGCCATCGATTTCGGCTCCAACGCCACCACCGTGATGCTCCGGCAGGGGGAACAGATACGCCCGGCCTCGTTGCCGCCCGAGATGCTTAAAACTTTGCTGAAAGGACGTGTGCAGGACGACTTGCGCCTGCCTGACGAGCTGCTGCCTGCCCTCTGCTACATGGACGAACGCCGCCCCTCCACCTTTATCAGCGTGATGGACATGTTCAGCGATGACGAGCAGAAATGGAACGTCCCGCTGCTGGACGGGCACATCTATTACGCGCCCGATCTGGCCGCGCTGCTCAAAAAGAACCCCAACGTCCTCTACTACGATCTCAAATGGGGTGAGGAACCCTATGTGGTGCGGTGCCTTCGGCTCTTTCTGAAACAAACTATGCTGCAGGCTTCGCTGGCGGCGCGGCTGGTCGGCTCGCCGACGCTCAGCTGGCGTATTTCCATGCCCAACGCCATGCCGCTTTACCGGCAGGAAGCTTATCTGGAAATGGTGCGCTCGCTAAGCAAGGAAGTCGCCGCCGATACGGGCATGCAGCTGACCGGGGATATGCCGGCAGTACTCTTCGCCCATGAAAACCAGGCGGACGGCCTTTATTTCCGCTACCGTAACGAGGTCAATGCGCGCAACGGCTATGTGAACATGGACGTGGGCGGCGGTACGACCGACCTGAGCGTGTGGCTGGGCGGCGCGTCGCGGGCTTCCATTGAGGCGTCGCTGCTGCTGGGTTGCCGGCAGATTCTCTTCGATTCGCTTTCCTCACGCCGCCGTGCCGAGTTCGAGGCGGATTTTGCCAATGCGGACGCGGGTTTGTACCGTCTGGTGCAGGAGATGGTGCGCGCTTTCGCGGCCGGCCGCAATTCGCTGCGTGCCCGCCAGAAAAACGTATTCCTGCTGGATGCGTTTTTTGCCCGCCATAGCGAAAGCATCGCCGAAACCATGGCCGCCATCCGCGGCGAAGGCCGGGTGAGCCTGCTGGAAAGTCTGCTGCTCTTGAACTTCGGCTTCCTCTTCCGCCTTTGCGGAGAATTGCTGGATCGCTGTGATTACAGCGAAGAAACCCGCGCCCAGCTTTGCCCGCGTATGGAGATCTGCGTGGCGGGCAACGGCGGCCAGTTTTTAAAGATCTTTGACCGCGATACGCGCACCAAGCTGTTCCGCCTGGCGCTTTCCGCCCTTAACCCCGATCACCCCGTGCGGGAGCTGATATTGCTGCAAAGTCGGCATCCCAAGCAGGAGGTCGCCCGCGGGTTGCTGGCGGATATTACGCGTCTGGCCAGCAGCGTGCAGGGCGGCGAGGCCGTGGGCCCCGCGCAAACGCTGGCGGTGCCTTCGGAGAAGCGCCGCGCACTGCTCAAGGAATACTTACAGGATTTTTATTCCGCCTTCCCTCAGGCGGGGGAAAAGCTGCTGGGCAGAGCTTTTGAGCGGGATGTGAACCCGCAGGTCGTGCGGTTGAAGGCCGCCGCCGAGATTGAGCTGGAAACGGTGCTGGACAACGAAATGGACGACGGGGACGAATTCGGCGGGTACGTGCGCGCCTTCGCCGCCATGAAGCGTCTGTGGGAAATCTGATGTCGCATTTTTAAAGCGTACGTGAAGAGCGCTGACTTCTAAAGCGCAAAAAACACCCGTGCCGAAGGTGAGCAGCATCCGGCACGGGCGTTTTGCATTGATATGCCGCGTTAGGGCTTATAGTAATGGATGATCTTCACACATCGGTCGTTATTGAGCAAATATTGCAATATCCACACCTTGCCGTCCGTTGTTTTGCAGGAATATTGCACGGTACGGGTATCGTCGTCGTTTTGCAGCACCACGCCGGAGTTGAGATCGTTGTAATAGAGGTTGCGGCTGCCGTCCTGGTTGGGAAGCATCCCCATATCCTTATAAGCGGCCACGATGTCGCTTTCGCTGTCACCCAGCCCCACGCCGCGCGGCGACGCGGCAATCTTATCGTTCATCTCGATGCGCACCATCTGCCATTTGTTCTCGTTAAGGATAAACACGGCATACCCCCAAGCATACTCCAGGTGCTGCGCCTCGTCCGCCAGGGTCAGGTATTGTGTGGTAACAGCCGATTTGGGCTGTCCGAACTGCGCCTTGAAATCTTCTACGGAGGTGCTGTTGAGCTTGAAGCCGTCGAAGGTGTCCGCGTCGCTGTAGATCGCCTGCAGATACGGCTTGGCCTTGAATTTGTAGGTGACTTCCAGCGTGCTGGATTGTTTGCCATAGCCGTTTACGGCGATCGCCCGCAGGGTGACGCCGCCGCTGGGCAGTTGGATAGGCGTTCCATCGTACACGGGGCTCAGTTCCGGGTCGGGGGTGGATCCGTCGATGGTGTAATAAAAGGTCTGCTGATCTTCCTTGGCGAGTTGCTCCTTGGTCTTTTTACTGCGCTGCTCCCTGGTTTGGGTATTGGCGCCCGCGCGTAAACCGACTGTGTGGAGGCTAGTATAGGTGTTGGGTGCGAGGTTGCATTTGGGGGCGGGGGGCGAGGGGTAATAAACGGTGTAGGACATACTCATCTCGTCGCTCACCAGGTCGTCCGCCACGCATACGGCGCGCAGGACGAAAGTGCCTTCGGGGATCGTGACGGTGTTGTTCTCCACCAGTTGTCCGCCCTTCGGCAGCACCGCGGCGCTATCCAGCGTATAGTAAATCTCGTACCCCTGCGGTGAGGTAACGGTGATGCGCTGTTCCAACTCGTAGCGGCCCGCGAGGTGATCGGTGTCCACCTGGGGCGTATTGGGGATAAAATCCTTGCGCTGCTGGCGGAAGCTGTCTTTATCGGTGCTCTGGTAAGCCAGCAGCATCATATCGGCGGCTTCCGGGTCGCGCCCGGTATCCAGGTAGAGGGTGATAAGCGCCGTATACGCTTCGGTGCGCGAAGGGTTGACCGTTTTGATCAGCGATTGGTAAACCGCTTCCGCTTCGTTATCCATGCTGTTAAGTTCGTAAGCGGTACTCAATTGCATCAGGCCGTCGTAGTTCTCGGGATCCAGAATATCGGCGATGCGGAAAGCTATAATGGAATCGTCCATATCGCCTTCATCCAAATACTCCTGCCCGACCACCCAGTAGGACTGCGCGGGCGCGTCGTCCAGCGATTTAAGCGCTTCCTTACGCGCTGTTTCCCTTGCGGAGTCGGCGCTGGAGGCCAGCGTAAGCAGCGCCTCGTTGGTGGCGAGCACACGCTTGCGCGCGGTCATGCGCTGTCCGGCGTCGGAGGTGTTCAGGTAAACCAGGTAGCCTATGCCCGCGAGCATGGCGAGGCCTACGCAGATTACGCCGATCATCATCCAGTTTACGGGATGCTGGGACACGCCCTTGGCTTTGCCGCGGCGGGAAACCACCGGCCGCGTGCGGCTGCTGCCGTGCACCGGTACGCCCCGGCGGGTGTTGGGGCGGCTGGCAAAGGTTTCCAGCACGGGCCCGGAAGCCTTTGGCGGCTTGCGGTGCACGCCGCGCTCCTGTTCCACGGGGAAGGGTGAGTTTTCAAAATCCCCATACTCGGGTATTTCGCTGCGCGCCTCGTCCGGCAGGGAAGTAGGAGCAGCGCTATGGCGGCCCTGCCTGAGGGCGCGCACGCCCGTATCCCGCGGCTCGTCGCTGCGGCTTACCATTGCGCCGCAAATGTGGCAAATAATCTCGTCCTCCTCAAGATAGTTGCCACAGCGTTTACAGATCATGAAACGGTTTCCTCCCTTCCCGAAATTGCGATGCCGCCTGTTGGTTACGGCGTCACCTGTGGGGTCGGGGACTGGTTGTTGACCGCGTGGTCGTTGATCACCAGCTGAAATTCCTGCCCCAGAAAAGCCGCGGCTTTTTCGCACATCACGATGCGCGGCATGTAGATACTCAGGTAATCCAACACGCTGCTGGAACTGTCCATGGTCAGGGATTGCCGTATGAGGCGGGTTTTCCGATCGACAATCACAGTGTTTTGCTGTATGGAGAAATTGACGCGGTCGTGCACGTCGCCGGGGTCGGGCCGACCGTTGCGCACACGGCTTTTGTGTGCGTCGCTCTTATCGCCGATGACCAGCGCCGCGCTTACGGCGCTGCTTACGATGCCGCTCTGCTCCTCATGGTTGCCTACGGCGGTGATGATCTCCACGGTATCCACGATGCTCATGCCCGCCTCCTTAAGGATGGGAAAGAGCATTACGGCGCCGTTGGGGCCGTGATCGTGGCGGTTGATGCTGTTGCCCACGTCGTGTACCCAGCCGGCGATGGCCGCCAGCTCGATTTCCCGCTCACTGTACCCTAAAGCTTTGAGGATGTAGCTCGCCGTGCGGCTGACGTAACTCAGGTGTCTGGGCCCGTGGTCGGTGTACCCCAGCGCTTCCAGGTAATGGTTGCCCGCTTTGACCAGCGCACGGATACTCTCGTTTCTCTTGATCTCATCCAGTGTGATCATACTACCTCCTCAGGGCCTATGGGTCGGCAGAGCCGGATGCCCGGATCAATCAGCGTTTTTGCAGCCGCTTGACGGCCGCATAGGTGGGATCGCCGGTAAAATCGCGTATGGGCGCTTCACCACCCAGACGTTCGATGGCGCTGCGGATCTCGATAAAGTCGATATAGTGAATTTTAGGATCCTCGGCGGCATTGAGTAGCGGCTCCAGCGCGCGGTCGTCGTCCAGCTTGCCCAGGTAGCCCGCGTACAGCGCGCGCTTGTCCACATTCGTTTGAAACTGTTTCAGCGCGAAGGTGACCACGTCCTTGTCGTCGGGGAAATCGGCCAGCACGTCCAGCAGCGCCTCCTTGCCAGCCTCGTCCGCCGCCGTAAACGCGACCTTGGCGGGTTTCTGGACTTCCGCGCCCATGCTGCGAAGACTGTCCAGCGTGTTATCCAACAGTTCCTCGGCCTCGTCGCGCTCTACCTGCCAGCGCAGGTAGTCTACCATCGGGGCGCGGCTCTCCCATTGCCTGAGCAGATCCACTGCGTGCATCCGCGCGCCGATCGGCGCGTCCCTGTCCCGAAGCAGTGCCAGCACGGGTGTCTGCTGCGCAAGCTCCTCCAACCGGGTCAGCAGCGGGTCGGGCACGGGTACTTCGGCGCTTGCGTAGTCCGTAAGCAGCGCGACCAATGCCGCGGCGTCGGTATAACGGTCGAAATACGCGCCCGGCGCGATACCGCCAAGCCACGGGGCGGGCTTCTGAAGCCAGACCATGTAGTAGCTGGCGGCGGCTTCTTCCAGCGCCTCCGGGCGCTTGTACTTCCCGCGGTTCTTCTCGATCCAAGTGTTGAGGTCGTCGCTGAAGCGTTCGTCAAAGTCAATCCGTTCCATGGGGATGTCCTCCTTTGGTCGGTTTTAGCTGGGCGGGTTTCCTGTCGGGCAGGGGCATCAGCTCACACAGGTCCCGAAACGCCGTGCGTACCCGCCGCCGCTCATCCGCGGTGTAGCGTAAAAGCTCCTGCAGGCGGGCGCTGTCGGGAAGGCCATACGTTAACAGATAATGCTGCTCCAGCGCCGCGCGCATAACGGCGTTCGTATCGCGTACGAACTTCCCGCGCTGGCGTGGCGTGACCATGTTGAGCATACGCAAGGCGTGGGTCATCAGCCGCGTGTCACCGGTCGTTCTTTCCAGGTCGACCATACGTCGCACCAGCATGATACGCGACAGGTTGGAATCGCGCCGGCTGAGCACGGAAGGGTTGATTTCGGCAATGCGGCCACCATGCCAGACGACGAAAGGCGGTTTGGCACCCAGGTTCATCAGCGCCGCGGCGGCGAAGCGCTTTATCCGGTCATCGGGGGTGGGCTGCACCAGCGCTTCCCGAAACAGCCTTTCGGCAAACGCGGGAGGCAGTTGTTCGGCCAACAGCGGGATGAGGCGGCCCAGTTGATGGCTGCCGTCCCCCAACTCGTAGAGGAACAGGTTATACAGGGATTCGTCCTCCTGCAGCTCCTGGCAGAACACATCGGTGCCCTTGCTGATCGCCTTGGCCAACTGGGCGAGGCAATCGTTGCTTTCGGCGGGCGAAAGCAGGGGGTAAAATGGCAGAGCTTTGGCGGCGTAACTCACCTGCCAGGGCTTTAATTCCAGCCCGTTCCACTGTTCAATGGTGCGGCTGGTGCAACGGGCGGGCACGTCGGTGGGATCCAGCGCGCGGCAGTGGTGCAACAGCGACTCGGCATCGCTGATCCGCCCCAGTTTGAGCATCACCACGCCGGTGTTAAAAACGGTGGGGAGCCGATCAGGGCTGAGCTTGAGCGCATGTCGCAGCACGCTGAGCGCCAGCTCCGGAAACCCGAGGCTTACGGCGGAGTAGCAAAACAGCTGCTCGTCCTGCGTGGTTTTACAGCACAGCGCCGCGCTAAGCAGGGCGGACGCGCCTTTGGCGCGGTTGCCCCACTGGCACCAGGCTCCGGCCAGCGTGCAACGTGCCCGCAGGCTGCGGGGGTTGCGTCGGCATGCGCGCTGCGCGCTGCGCACGGCCCCCTTAAGGTCTCCCAGTTCCTGTAAAAGCAGGGAACGCAGAGAATCGTACCGCTCGTCCGCCCAGCGTGCGGGCCGGGCACGGGTCAGCGCGCGGGCTGCGCGCGCCAGATTCCCTCCTGACAGCCGGTTGCTGGCGATGTTCAACTGTGTTTCGTAGCGCGCCTGCAGACGCATGCGCTTGTTTTCGGCGGCCTCCAGCTCGTCCAGATCCTCGTCGTACTCGGCGATTCCACCCGCCTGTTTCACGCCCAGCAGATAACGGGAAAACGCATCCAGCGCCTCCTGTTCGCGCCCCAGTGCCAGCATGTTGCGGCCGATAAGACCGTAGCAGGCGTAGTGTCTGGAGTTAAGCGTAAGCGCGCCGAAAGCGGCGCGGTTGCTGGCCTCGTAGCATTCCATCTCCTGTAGGGCGCGGGCGTAGGCGACGCGCAGGTCGCTGTCCGCCGGGGAAAGCGTCACCGCGTGCCGCAGCAGCGCCGCCGCGCGACGGTGGTTGCCCTGCCGGCGATGGCGGTCGGCGCGCCCCATCCAGTAGGCGCTGGAACGCTGGAGCTTGACGATTTCTCCGGATTTCAGACTCATTTTATACTCCTTGGCGGCGTTTGCGAGTGTGAACGGCGTGCTAGTGGATACGGTTCAGCAACTGGAGCAGGTCGTGTGTGGTAAAGGTGTATTTTTGATTGCAGAAATGGCATATCAATTCCGCGCCGTCCACCTCGTCGGCGATGATGCTCTTTAACTCAACCTCGCCAAGCGAGATCAGCGCGCGTTCCATGCGCCGGCGGGAGCAGCCACAGCGGTAGCTTAAGGGAACGTCCTGTAACGCCACGGGATTAAGCCCCGAAAACCACTGATGCATCAGCGCTTCCACAGTGCTATAACGCAACTCGGAAGCAATTTCCCCAAAGATGGGGGAGCGTAGCTCCAGAGGATCGATTACCCCGTCGGGGCAATCCGGCAGGGGCTGCAGCAACACCCCGCCCGCCGAAGTAACTTCCGCATCAGAGGCGATCACGCCCAAGCTGACCAGTGACGGGCTTTGCTCGCTTTGCACGTAGTAATAGGCCAGATCGGCGGCAATCTCACCGGATTGCAGCTCCGTCTGCCCGATGTAGGGCGATTTCAGGCGCAAATCCTTGACCACGCTCATGCGTCCGTGCCGACCCACCGCGCGCCCCACGTCCAGCATACCGTCGCGCAGGGGAAGCCGCACGTTTGGGTTGGTCACCAACCCGCGCACGGTCTCGCCGTCGCCGACGCAGAGGATTTTGCCAAGCGGGCCGTCGCCGTCGATGGTGAAGGTAACGGAAGCGCCCGGTTCCTTAAGTGTGGCGGCCAGCATAAGCGTGCCCGTGAGCGCCCGCCCAAGCGCCGCCGCAGCTACGGCGGTCGCTCCGTGCAGGCGTTGCGCCTCCCCGACCGTCTGGGTGGAGCGGATGATCAGCCCGCGCACTGCGCCGTCGGCCAAGGTGAAATGCAATACCGAATCCTGATTCTCCATGGATGCTCCTTATGCTGTAAAATGTAGCGAGGCGCACCTGCCGCGCTCCGGGGCGGATGGCGCTGCGTTACGGCGTATCCGGAGCCGCCTGGGGCTTGCACGCGGCGAAGTGCCAACGCTGCGCGGTCGGCTTGGGCGGGATGAAAGTCGCGTTCCCAAAAACGCGGATAGCCGTAAATCCCGCCTGCGCAAGCAGGGCTGTCAGCGCTTCCTGACTATAGGCATACTGTATCTGCCGTTCGCTGATGCGTTGGTAGTTTTCCCCCTGGGTATGGGTGAAAACGGACAGATCCATGTACACGCTTTCGTTCTCGGGATGGTAGGTGTTCTTCCACAGATAGGCGATCTCGGCCGTTTCGTCCCCGATGAAACGATTGCCCAGGATATTTTTCAGCTTGTAGGGCGTGCTTACGTCGAAGGCCAGCACCCCGCCGGGGTCCAGCGCCGTCCACGCGGCCAGAAAGAATGCCAGCACGTCGTCGGCTGAGGGCAGGTAGTTGACCCCGTCACAGGTACACAGCACCCCATCCATCCGGCGGTGCAGGCGCAGCGCGCGCATATCCTGCCTGACAAAAGGGATCATCGTGCCCGCCCTGCGGGACTTCTGGCTGGCTTCAAACAGCATTTCTTCGGACAGGTCTACGCCGGTCATCTGGTAGCCCATACCGGCGAGGGGAATGGTGAGTCCTCCTGTGCCGCACGCGCACTCGCACACCTTGCCGGTGCGCAGCCCGTACAACGAAAGAAGCGACTGATAATAAGCCGCCCACGCCGGATAGTCCACATCGACCATCAGCCGGTCGTAGACGGATGCGAAGGCCGTATACATCAAAGCGTCACCTCAATCCAGCTTGCGTGTGTCCCCGCCGCCCGTGCTTCCACGGGCGTGGCCCTGTCACGGTTGCGGATTGCTGCCGTCCTGTCCGTCTTCTTCGTCCTCATCAGTTTCCACATAGAGGCCTCGGTTGAGTTGCGCGCCTTCGATTTTTACGTTGATGTACTTATCAAACACGGCGTTTGTGTAGCTGGCAGCCACGAACCGGCTGAGAGAAAAACCCAAAAGCACGTAGTAGAGGATGCAGATCATCAGCGCCCATTGGAAATACGGCGTCAGATAGCTGACTACCGCAGCGATCAGCACAGGCACGATGGAAAGCAACTTCAGCCCCACCGTGATCGGCAAACGACCGATGGTTAAAAGGAGGCTGTTGCGCAGCACGTCGCGGTAGCGGAGGTGGTAGGTAACGATCAGCGGGTAGGTGTACATCAGGCTCATCAGCCACACAATGCCCAGCAGAAGCGTCAGCACCTGCGGAATGATATAGAGCGTATTGCTTTGCGCCATCTGCCCGTAAAACGACCAACATACGTACACGATCACCGGCACAAATCCCGTGATGACGCTGGTGATGAGCCCCTGCTTCCAGTTTTCCTTTACGGCGTCCTTATAATCACCCCACAGAAAGGCGTGCTCGTCGCGTGCCCAGTTGCGGGTTACCAGGCTGATGCCTGCCGTAAACGGACCCGTAATGGCAAGCGCCGGGATTAAGAATAGCAGCCCCTGGAATGCTATTGACTTTATGGCGTCCACGTACAGCGCCTGTTGCGTGGCAAACTCCGCAGCCGCCAGCGTACCCGCGTCCAACTGAGCCTGCATGTCGGCCAGATTGACCGTGGCCGAGTAGAACATAAGCACATGGAAGCCGATCACCAGCAGCGCCGGAAGCCAGCTTAGCATATACAACAAATTTAACCGCATCAACCCACTGAAGCGCGTGCGCAGCGTCTCCCAGAAAAGCTGGGTGCGGGTTCCGGGCAGATCCTCGTGGGTGTAATCCCCCTTACCGCTCTTTCCGTAGAAGTAACCATTCATGAATTTTCCAAACATAAACCGTACCTCCCCTGTGTGCCGCGCGCATGACGCTAACGACCGTTAAAATATTATACCATGTTTTTGTTCAATCCACAACCAGCGCAAGTCCAGCATTTTCAACGTTCTTTGAACTTTTTCCACCCGTAAATTATGCTAAAGTTGCGCCCATTAGTAACAGGTTAGTATCTTAGTTTACGGCAGCTTCCGCGTCCTGCGCAGCCTGTTTCATGGCGCTTCGCACCTCGTCGGGCGATACGCCGGGGGCAACGCACACGGTTACCGTAACCTTCCCGGAATCCGTAAAACTTAACATGGTCATGTCGGGTTTTTCTTCATCAACCATTGCCTTCATCCTCCGTGCCGTCCGTCGTAGGGGGGAAAATCAGCGGAGAAATAACGCCGTTCCAAACGGCGCATACTCCGGCGCTGATTGCCGTGCCCAGCAAGCTAATCAATGCGCTTCCGAAAGCATCCCCGGAAAGCGCCCATAGCGCCGGGAACGACGTGGTAAAAATACCCGTGGCCGATTGCCAGAACGTTTTCATCGTGCGCACCCATACGTCACGGGTGCGAATTCTCGCCCAGATTTCAGCAAACGTCTTTCCGGTGGAAGCAATCGCCGCTCTGATCTTGGCAGGCACAAAGGCCGTGTACATTTTCAGCAAAAACTGTTTCATTCCGTTTCTCCTTTCGCCGTCCTGCGGCCGGAAGTAAGATCGTCCAGTCGCTTGTGCGCTTGTTTGGTGCTTTGCTCACAGGCAATAAGTCGTTCGCGCGTTTCTTTGGATTCGTTGCTCATTACACCCATGCTGGTTTTAATTTCGCTTACATCGGTGCGTATAAAATCCAATTTGACTGACACCATGGTCATATCCGCGCCTTCTTTTTGAGCATCTGTTCGGTCGTTCCGGCGCTTGGTTGCCAATCCGAAATAAAGCGCGACCGCTACCGACAAGGTACCAAGCAGTACAGATATTTCAATTGTCATAGCATCCCGTCCAGTCCTTGTCTTTTTACATCTGAATGAAGTTCTTCTGGCACCATCTGGCCGAACCAAGCCAGTACACCTTGTAATAGTTGCCCTTTTCCCCAAGCACCTGCACGCGCGTGCCGTTGGGAATGCTGTATTTCCAAATGGCGGTTTTTTCGGGTTTTTCCCGCGCCTTGACGGGGTTGCCGTCGGGCGTAACCACCACGCCGTAGGTTTGCGTAACGGGGGTTGTGGCAACGGTTGCGCTTGCAACACCTTCGGTTTGTTCCGCATCGCCAATAGCGGCGGTTTCACCAAGTACCGTTGCGCCCCCGGTATAGTTCGCATCGCCCATGAGCGCCGCCTTTTGCGCAGCAGTCAGCCCGCAATCAATCCATTCAGACCATCCAACCATGTTCCATCCACCGTTGGGCACCGCCGTGCGGCCGTTGAACTTTGTGGAAATTGTAACGCCACCAACAGACGCGGAACTGTTAAACGTTTGGCCGTTGCCCATGTAAATGCCAATGTGATCCGCGTTTCCGTATCCGTCCCCGGCGTATTTCGCAGGTTCGCCGCTGGAAAGCACAATGAACATCATGAATCCGGCAGGTACTTCGCGTACCTTTAGAAGCTCGCACAGCCGTTCCGGCGTACCGCGCCAAAGGCATTTGCGATAGTGGGCATTGCTTCCCGCAAGGTTGCATACGCTTGCGGATATGCCGCACCGGATCAGCGCTTGTTCCACCGCCGCTTGGCAATCCATCTGCGCGTATGTAATCCCTTCGGTCAACAGCTGTTTACAGGCCGCAATCAGCGCGGCATTGGTAATCGTAGTTGCCATGGGTTCTTTCTCCCCCTTCGCGTGTCAAGCAAAAAAGAAGCCTGTCAAAACGCATATAACGTTCATATAAGGCTTCTTTCTTGTCCTTTGATATTTCGGTCGTATCGAAAAACGCCCCCGTTATTCGCCAGCCAACGCGCCGCAATCAAGGTCGGTCAAAACTTCCCTCACCTGCTCTTTGATCAACGCGGGTACGTCGGCAAACATCTTCTTACCTTTGATGATCAGTGTTGCGTAGATAATCGCCATTTCTTTCACCTCATTTCGATAAAAAGTATAAAACCACAGGTTAAGCGTCCAGTCCCAAAAGCGTTTCAACATCGGCTTTCAGCGTGGCGGGCACGTCCTCCAAGGTTTTCAAGCCTTTGCGGATCAGTTCGGCGTATATTTTCGCCATGGTTTTTCACTCCTTCCTTACGGGGTTACCAGCAGTTCGTATACGTCGCACAGGGCAAGCTGGGTGTCGGTAAGTTGGGTTTCCAGTTGGGCGATATACTCATTCTTATCGTACTGCTTCAGGTCGTATTCGTACTCGGTACGGGGTTCCCCGTTTTCTCCCGCGTCACCAATAACAACGGGTACAACATTTTCCGCGACCCATACGCTCGCTTCGTCCATCACCCGTGCTTCAGGCTGTACCGTGCTTCTGACTTTACCATGATCAGTCATCTGTTATGCCACCTTTCTTTTCTTGATGTGGGTCATATAGTAATGAGCGCAATGCTTAGTCAGGGGCGTAATATATTTCTGTTGCAGCCGATAACTGTTACAGTGCGCCAACCACCCATAATAGGAATTAACCGAACACCATTGAGAATAATTCATTTCTTCGCCGCGATCCGCTTTCAACTGAATCAGGCTCAATTTTGCTTTCATCTGCTTGCAGGTAGATTTTCTTAGCAGAGTGAAATTTAAATATATCCGATAGCCGACAAAATCAATACCCCGCACGAAGGTAGGAAACACTTGCCAGTTGGGTTTGATCGTCAGCTTTAATTTCTCTTGAAAATAGGTATCAATCTTTTTCTTCAGCAGGTGAAGGGCTTCTTTGTTGCTTCCCAAAATGACTACATCGTCCATGTATCGGAAATAGTATTTTACTTTGCATGTTTCTTTCATCCAGTGGTCAAAAGCGGAAAGGTAGAAGTTGCCGCCATATTGCGAATGGTAATTCCCTATCGGCAAGCCTTTGTGTTCGTTTGCTTCGGCTCGCAATCGCAACAAATCGTCTGGTTCTGCGGTATCAACGCTGTCAATAATTTCGTCCAGTGCCGCAAGCAGTTCTGCGTCTTTAAAAACCCTACGGTATTTCTGCTTTAGCACCCCGTGGTCTATGGATTGGTAAAAGTGCCGCACATCAAATTTCAGGCAATACTGTGTTCCCGGCACATCACTTTTAATGGCTTGCTTCACGTCCCGTAACGCTATGTGTATCCCTCTGCCCGGTATTGCGGAATAGGTTTTGGGGATCAGATTTTTCATTAAAATAGGTTCAATCACCTGCAATATTGCCCATTGCGCGATTCGGTCAGGAAAGTAAGGCAGCTTGTATATTTTGCGAATTTTCCCGCCTTCGCGTTTTAGGAAAGTTTCGTAATTCGATGTTTTGAAAGTATGCTTCACAAGCATTTCCTGAAGCATCATCAGATAGTATTCCAAGTTTTGGTCAACGTCCAACACTTCTTGATACCACCCTTTGCCTTTACGCGCGTGCAGGTGGGCAAGTTTCAAATTTTCCATGGCGCATACCTGATTCCACAGATTTCCGTATCTTTTCACGTTTGCACCTTTCGTGTATGCAGATTGCCGAACCTTCAACCTACCGATGGTTTACCAGCACGGCTTCTGAAACATTTTTCTGTTTTGCCAAGGGGCAGGGTAAACCGGATAGGCTATATTGAAGCCCCCTCTGGTTTGCGCCAAAGGGGGCGTTCAACCATTTTTGCATTGATCAAGCCGCCTGCTGATATTCCGATTGCGATTCGCTGACGTATTATTCACATTCAGATAGAACTCACTCGCATTACTGCCATTATTCCAATTACTGCCTAGTTTACAAACTAAAATAATGTTTTTTATGCGAATGGTTATCAGTTGGGCATATCCGGTTTACCCATGGTCAAACTATGCAGCCATGGAAGGTACATACACCAGCCGCCCGCCGACAGCCCGAGAGCGAGTCGCCGACGCAGTAGCCACAGTCAGAAAGAACCCACCCGCATCACCGCCACTATGCCAACCACCGCCCAGCGAACAAACCCGCCAACCAGCGGTTGCGACATCCTGCCAGAAGTAATCGCCCACGGGTACAGAACTGTTGCCTGTGGTTCCGGACGGGATAAACAGCCAGTCGTATTCTTCGTTGTAAGCGAACGCGGAAATGTATCCGTTCGCCTGCGCAATACTGATCCCGGCGTTCTTGTAGGGGGTAGCTTCGGAATCATCCGCGAAGGTGTTATCCGCAATAAACACTTCGCCAACAGCGTTTTTCACGTTGATCCCGTCCACCCATTTCCAGATGTTGCCGAAGAAGTTTTCTTCACCGCGATAGCTGATCACGTTGAAGCCGTTTCCGTTTGTCACCGAACCGGAAGCGTTGCCAAGGTTAGAGGTCGCGCCGCTTATTTCTGTCATGGCGGTACTTCCATCGTCGGTTTTGGTGGTTACCCCGTTGCCTAACCCGGTTTGCATGTTCATCGCGCCATATTCGATCGTGTACAACAGTTCGGACAGCGCGACAGTCTGCACAAGTTGCTGTTGCCAACCGGAACCGCGATTGTTCGCCAGTTTCCGCGTCTTAGCACGGGTCAGGTCGTTAACCAGTCCGCTTGCGGGCTTCGCGCCGCCAATGGAGCTTAGCTTGTCACCCGTGGTTACGGTAAAGTCAGCGGTCACCGTATCGTTCAGAATGTAGGCAGCAGCGGAAACATCGTAGATACTGCCTTCGTATGCGGAAAGGTAGATCACGTTGTTTTCAACGCCGTTGTATTTGAACGCGGGGTGCAGCTTAAACCCTGCTTTGGGGGTCATGCTGATGTAATACCGCGCCTTGCGCAGATGGTAACCCTTGCCGTTGCCTTGCGCAATCTTTTCCGTAACCAGCGGCACGACCCGATAATAGCATTTCGGTTGTTCCACCATCACCTGCACGCTGGTACCAATAGGGTACGTGGTTCCCCCAATGGTAATGGCGCTGATCAACGCGCCGCTTTCGGTGTATCCGGCATCCCCGTAATAAGCGAGCACTTTACCAGCGTCCGTAACAATGCAACGCCTGCGCCCGCCAAAACAGCCAATCGTGTCAAAACTCGCGCCGGATGTTTTTCCAATCGCTCCGGCTAATCTCGTGAAGGTTTTATTGGTGTAATCGACCTCAACGCCGTATACGTCGTTTTCCGTATACCCAACGTATCCTTTCAATTTTGCGATCTCTGCCGTTAAAGTGTTTACATCGCCGATGGACGCGTATCCGGCAGGGTCTACCGTCAGCGTCACCTGCGAAGCGCTTCCCACCGTCACAAGGAACTTGAAGTACGCGCCGCTTACCGTAACGCCGTTAGAAGGCGGCATATAACCCGCTGTCAAGGCGCGGGCAACCGCATAGAGGATTTCCCCTTCGTCCGGATCAGTCGCGTATAGGCCAATGGTCTGTATTTGGTATCCGGTGCTCAAAGCGCTGTTGTCAATCGCGCCTTCCACCAGTACCGATGTGCTGTTGGATATGGTTTTCTTCGTAATCGGGGCGCTTTGCTTGATGTTGGTAAGCGCCGTGAGCGCGGCAATCTGCCCTTCCGTGTAAACCGTGCTGGATAGCTTAATCGCGGTAAAATTGCAAAAACCAGACCCCAGCATCAGTTTTGCCATCAGGGCGTGGCCTTTGTTGGTAATCACAAACGTACTGAATTCCATGTTCCCATCATCCTTTCTATTCTTACCCAATCATGGCGGTACCGCATATGCCATTTGCAACCAGCATGTTACCGTTTATGTTGACGGTTTCGGCTATATCGTTTGTCAGAAACAGCATTTCGGTTTGTTCCATGCCTGCCGCAAGGTATTCTGGCACATTTGCGGCGCATTCCCCGGTCAGGTCGTTGGTCAGGAAAAGCGTGTTGGTTTCAGTAATGCCCCCACCGTATCGCATCTGCCCGGCAGTTAGTCCTTCCAGCTTGTTTTGTGAAATGATTCTTAGGTTGCAAGGCATAATTGCTTTCAACAGGTAAGCCAGATCGTCCACCTGCCCGCGCTGTTCAAGGCGGGTCGTAATGGTGATTTCGTACTCGGTTGTTGAAACCTCAACTTCAATATTCTCATTTCCCTGTATGGAAACGATCTTATTGCGTAAGGTTTTCAACGTATAGGGGGTAACGTCGTTCCACCGGGCGAATAGCCGGGTGCGCCGCAAGGCTAACGTATCGTCGGCAAAGGGCAGGACACCCACAATTTTTTCAAACCGTGCGATTCCGTCTGCGTCCGCGCTGTCAATAAACAGGTTGTCAAGTAGCCGCCCGCATTCATCGGATAGCGTTTGAAATTCCGGTTCTTCGGCCTGAATCAACCGCACAAGCTCTTTGTATTCCTGCATGATCGGGGGCAGGTAACCGATCATATCCACGTTATGCGCCATTGCTGATCCCTCCGAACACCGGGATTTGGTTATTGGTCACGGTCAGGTTGCCTACTGTACCGTTTATGGCTGTGCCCGTCACATCCACAATACCCGTTACCGCCAACAGCCTTGTTTCAATTTGCGCCACACGCACAATCACGTTGGCGTTGTTCGCCCACGTTCTGCGCAATTCCAGCAGGTAGGTTTCAATCACCTGATCCATCGTGTTTTGCAGGTTCGCCCACCCGTACCCGGTATCAAATTCAACGGTCAGCGTAATATTGATTGCCATTTCCTCGGCGGTATCCACGGTCACCGTATGTCCAATGGGCGCGATCCCAAGCCCCGTGCCTTGGGGCGCAGGGTCAACCGCGTCCTGAACGGAAGCGATCAAGGCTCCGCTCGCTTGGTCATAGTCTGAATTGAGTATGGTCAGCTTTACGGTTCCCGCCCCGTTCCAGATCGGGGTTACTTTGGTTGCGCCAACGCCCTCAATCGCATTGGTTTTATCCAGATAATCCTGTCGGTTGCCCCCATAAGGCCGATCGCTGAAGGTTGCAAAATAGCGGGTTCGTAAGTCCTCGGTCGCTTCCTCGTCCTCACCGGGGATCAATACTTCTGTAAGCGCCGCGCTTTCCAAACCGTCCACATAATCAATGGGCACCAGCGTTCCAAGGTAATGCCCTCCGGCAACGCCCGTCGTTTCGCATTGCACCTTGTAAAGCCCCGCTTCCGCGTCAATGGCTTCTGTCACCACGTAATTCAGGGTTTCAAGGTTAAAGCGTTTCCCTGCCACCATAGCGTTCACGGGCAGGAATGTGCCTTTTAATATGGCATACGTCGCAGGGTAGGGGGTAACCCCGCGTTCTTTGCAGCGCCGTATCAGGTATTCCCGGTCATTTGTATCGGCAAACGCCTGATTCATCAGTTCGTTCAGCACCACATACATCAGTTCCAATTCCAACGCGGCAGGGGCTAATGCGTCCCAAATAATGGAACCTTCGCGCTTGTCCAAATCGTCCGGCACACGATCCAGCATTCGCTGCATAATCTGGTCAAATACGTTTTCTTCATACATCAGATCACCACCACCTTTTCAAAGTCTACATCGCCGTAAATCGTATGTACGGTAAAAGTACACTGCACTTTGCCCTGTTCCACCGCAAAACTAAAATTGTCAACGCTGTCAATTCGGCTGTCCCACGTCAGCGCTTCCGCAATTCTCCGTTTCAGTTCCGGCAGCACGTAGGTAATGGGTTCGCCGATCAGTTCAAGCAATTCCACCCCGTAATTACGAGAGTAAACCGGATATTCGTAGCGTTCTGTGGTCAGGATTTTGTGTATTGCCTGCACCATGCTGTCTTTCCCGTCCACCTGTCCGCGAATCCGGCCTTTTTCAATATCCAGATAGTACGTTTTGCTTGGATAAATACCAATTTCGTACGTGGTATTCAGAAAATTGTTTTCATCAATCGGCAACATCAAACCACCCTATCTATCACAACGTATTGTTGCCCGCCGTTCATACGAATCAGCAGCACGTATTCGCCCGCCTGTAAGGCGTTATGCACGGTCATGCTTTTTCGGCCTTCAATTGGGTGCGCGTGCCCCAAACTTTTTAATTCGGTTTCAAACTCCAAAATAGCGTGCGGGTGCGGGGGGTCACCGCCAACCTCGGTGTTTAAGGGTAAAACCTTATGTTTGTGACTGCCCAACGCAGTTTCAGTAGACCAACCCACTGTTACATCCACATTAAATTCGGTCACATTGCGGGTCAGGATCAGCATTGGCGCAGTCAGCACTAATTTTTGTTCGATGGTGATTTCAAGCGGGCTGGCGCTTGTTACCAATCCGAAAATCAGGTCAACAGGCTTGGAGGATGCTACGGCTTCCAGCGCGGCTTTCTTCATGCTTTCCACAATGTCAGGCAATGAATTCGCCCCCTCGCAACGTCAAATCCATCGTATGTTCGTTATCCTTGAAGCGATGGGTGCATTTTTCAACCAACATGTAGTTGCTCAATTTCACGTCCCCAAGGTCAAGTTGCACCACGATGGTGCTTCCTGCCCGTACCCGCATGTCGCCAAGGCAATCCCGCAAACGCAAGTTTTTAGTCTTGGTGTTATAAAGTTTGAGCAGCGTGTCGGCCTTTAATTTGGCATTTTCGGAAGTAGTCAGCTTTTCAAAGTAGGCCAGCGTGCCCCACTTTGCCATGGTTGCTTTATCCTGCGATACATATACGTGGCGCACGCCATCTTCTTCATCGTCATAAATCAGCTTGACTCGGTTATAGGTCTGTTCGTCGATGGTGCTGACATAGGTAAAATTCTCGCCCGTTTCAGCGTCAATC
>JAJFVI010000169.1 GCA_021371895.1 Eubacteriales bacterium
TGCTTCATCAGGCGCACGTAGGGTTTTCCCTCGCCAGGCTCGCCCTTGATTGGCCATATGCGCTTGTTCGCCCTCTTGGCGCATGCTTTGTATACCTCCTGGGTAAAGTGGCCGCCGGAATCAATAAAGGTCGCCAGCACCCGCATGGCGCGTCCGTCCTTCATCTTCCATTCTCGGTCCAACAGGGCGTCCACCTCGTCCCATACGCCGTCCGCGTCCGCGCGTCCGGGGATTACGCCGCGGCTGATCCCCCAGCTTTCTTCCTCGCGGTTCCAGCCGACCACCTCATATTCCAGGCGGTTGTCCTGCGTGTCGATGCCCATGGTCAGCACCAGCACGCCGGTGGGTACCTCGGCGTTGTAATGCTCCCGGCGCTCATGCAGTTTTTCGGGTCGGCCGCTGCGGTCTTTCAACTCCCACGTTTCGCCCAGTACCGTGTTGTAGAACACCTTCAGCCGTTCCGGGTCGTTCTGCGCTTTCAGGAAGGTATGCACGGCCTCTTTCCAATCGCTCCACGGGCTCATGAAGGCGTTCAGCCGAAAACTGCGCACGCCTGTTTCCAGCGCGCCGGGGTTCCGTGCTACCCACTTTGCCGGGCTACGTTTTGTTTCAAATTCCCCGGTTTCCTGTTTGCAGTTTGGGCAGCGCCACGTCGCGCTGTTCACCCGGTAGCCTTTTTTCCCGTCCTTGTCGTACTCGGTTCGGTCAAAGTGGATGTCCGCAAACCGGATGTAGCTAAATTCATGGCAATGCGGGCACTCGGTATGCCATTCCTCCTGTGTGCCCGTCAGGTATGCTTCCTCAATTTTGCTTGCCCCCTTGATGGTCGGCGTGGAAGTCAGTACGATCTTGCGGTTGTGCCGGAAAGTTTCCGTGCGTCGCTCCGTCAGTTCCAGCGGGTCGCCCTCCGTTCCCGCGGACTTGGGAAACCGGTCAATTTCGTCCATGAATACATACCGTATCGGCCGCCCCGCCAGTTCCGTCGGGCTGTTCGCGCCGGTAATCGTCACGCTGCCGCCGGGAAAGGTCTTCATGCTCACGGTGTTTCCCCCGTCCCGGCTCTTGGCTTCGTACACCTTCTTTTGCAACACCGGGCAGGCGCGTATCATCGGCGCGACGCGGCGTTTGGAAAAGTCCTCCCCAAAATCGTCCGTAGGCTGCACAAACAGCATGGGGCCGGGGTCAATGTCGATCCCCCGCCCCATCATGTTCAGTTCGATTTCCGTTTTCCCCGTCTGGGCGCTTGCCATAATGACGATTTTCCATATTCCCGGCTGCGTAAACGCATCCATGATCTCGCGCTGATAGGGCGCTCTTTCCGTCCGCCACGGCCCCGGCTCCGCCGCCGATTCGCTGACCAGCATACGGTTTTTGTCCGCCCAATCGGAAACCGTTATTTTTCGCGGCGGTCGGAATAGTTGGAGGGTTCCCTGCATCAGTTCCCGCAGGTTCATTTCGCACCCTCCTTATTCTCCGTCTGCATCCTCGCTTTCATTTTCGGCGTCCCCCGTGATATGGCTTGGCAGGGGCGTGTCCGCAATGCTGCACAGCACTTCGCGCACTTCCCTGTCTATGATGCTTGCGACAATCTCGGCGTTCGTCAACCCCAGCACCATCGGCGCTATCTTGCTGGGCAGGTGAAGCACGTTCTGCGTTACCGTTGTGGCAACCACTCCCCACAGCCTGCGTATTTCGCCGACCTCCACCAGCTCGCCCTTCATCAGGCTAAGCTCGATCTCGCTCTTTTGAATTTTCACAAGCTCATGCTGCGCCTTCACTTCGTCCAGGGACTTTTCTTCCGCGTCCCCGCTGTTCATTTTGTAGTCAACCCATCGCTGCACAAAAACAGCGAGGTCGTACTTGCCGCCCTCGCTTTCTACAAACAGCTTTTGCCCCTGCGGTAAAGCCATGTCAATATTGTGTAGTTGCCGGTAGGTATACCCGGCCACCGTAGCCAGTTCCTTTTTCGTCAACGTTATTGCCATAGCGTCACCTGCACCGGCTGATCAGATAATTGTATTCGTGCTCGATTCGCTGCTTCAGGTAGTACAGTATTTCTTCCTGCACGTTATCCTCGCTCCGGTTCGTAGGCATTTGCGGAACGCCGATGCCAACGGCGGGGCGTATCTTGTTACCTTCTCCCGGGAGGCGTGCGTAAAACCCCTTCTTGGGCCCTCCGAACACGGCAAAATGGATCGCGTCCCCCTTGCTAGGGAGAATGCTGTTCCCGCTCGTTACGATGCTCGCGCTGATCTCGTAAGCTCTCCGGGTTCGGCTTCCTTTTCTCCCGGCAAATCCTTTGGTAATATTATGTCCTCCCGCTCCGGCCCGCGCCGCAAACTGTTTTCCGATTCTTCCGCGCGCGCCTTCAACGGGTATCGAGCATCCGAACGCTCCGCCCGCTCCCGCGCCGCGTGGGCTTCCCACCTGCTGTCCGATCCACGCGGGCGTCGCCTGGTAGTCGTTTGGAAGCTCTTTTTTCAGTGTCATACGCACGTGGCTTCCCACGCGGGAGGGCGCCAGCACGCGGCGCATCAGTTTTTGAAATTGGTAGGGGGTCAGCGTGGCTTCCATCCGGGAAACCAGCCCGGTAAGCTGGCTTGTGTCTATGTGCAGCATTACGCCGCCTGCATTGCCCAAAATACCCGCCTCCTTCTGGATATAAAAATAGGGCTCCGGCTTTTGCCGTCGCCCTATGCTTCTTCTGATGATAACAGTATACCACGTTTAGCTTAAGAATCAACTGGTAATTTTGATTTTTCAGAATTTTCTTCTTCGGATAGGGCGTCGTTCCACCGAACGCTCTTCATATCACGCGCTCTCTCCACGGTTTCCCTTACATGCTGGTATTTCCATTTACTCATGTTCAGTTCGCTTCGCACCTGTGCCGGTGGCAGTTCCATCATATACAGCATCGTTACGAATGTGCGCATATTCGGGTTCGGTATGTCGTTAATAATTCGCTCCGCCTGTTGAAGTTCCCGCAGGCAGTCTTTCACCTTTTTCCGGTGCGCGTCGCTCATATCGTCCAGGCTTGCCAGCGCGGAATCAAACCCCATCGGCTGCCCTCCGCATCCCGGCGTTTGGGAAAAGCGCTGGGTAATGAAGGTCATTCGGTCGTGCAGCCATTGTATGCGTTCTTCCCCAAGGCATACCTCCTGCATGGCGGCAACCACCCTGCGCAGGAGCGGTATATCCTTGTTGCGTATGGGCGTATTCCCATCGGCCTGTCTGTTCTCCATTCCAGCATTCCCCC
>JAJFVI010000017.1 GCA_021371895.1 Eubacteriales bacterium
CGATGATCGCCTGCGCGATGGGGATGCGCGCCTCCGGCATCCCGACTGTTTCCAGCGCGGCCGCGGCCGCGTGCGCCTGCAGCATCGCCACGGGATCGGCCAGCCCCACATCCTCGCTGGCATGCACGACGATGCGCCGCACGATCAGCCTGGGGTCGACTCCTGCGTATACAAGCCTGGCGAACCATAAAAGCGCCGCATCCGCGTCGCTTCCGCGCATGCTCTTGATGAAAGCCGAGAGCATGTCGTAATACAGGTCTTCATCCAGCTTGAGAATGGGCTTTTGCACACTCTCCTGCGCCGTTGCCAGGCTGATGAAGCGGTAGGGATTCGGATGCTTTTCGTCGGTCGTTTCAGGCGTGGTCAAAAACGCGAGCTCCAGCGCGGAAAGCGCCACGCGCGCGTCACCGTTGGAAAGGCGCGCGATATAGGTAAGCGCACCTTCCTCGCACTCCACGGCGTAGCGGCCGTATCCACGCTCTGAATCCGTCAGCGCGCGGTGCAGCGCCGTCACCATGTCTTCAACAGTCAGGGGTTCAAAGGCGAACACACGGCAGCGGCTAACAATGGCCGGCGTCATACTGGCCATAGGGTTTTCGGTGGTGGAACCGATGAAGCGGATCAGTCCGCTTTCGATGGCGGGGAGGATGCTGTCGCTCTGCGACTTACTCCAGCGGTGGCATTCATCCAAAAGCAGATAGGTCGCCTTGCCGTAACGCAAACGGCGTTCGTCGGCCTCTTTGAGCACCTTGCGCACGTCCGCCACGCCGCTGGTGACGGCGTTGAGCTTTTCAAACGCGCTGCCCGTAACGTTGGCGATCACGCAGGCGAGCGTGGTTTTACCGCAGCCGGGTGGCCCCCAGAAGATGCTGCTTTGCAGCCTGTCCGCCATGATGGCGCGGCGTAACAGCCGGCCTTCCCCCACAAGCTTTAGCTGGCCGATAAACTCATCCAGCGTCCGCGGGCGCATCCGGTCGGCCAGCGGCGCCTGCGTGGGATGGCCGTCCACCCCACTCCAGAGGGTTTGTTGGTCAAAGCCGCTCATAGCCGTTCGATGGTCGCGCTCTGGCCGTTTTCGCTGATCGAAAACAGGGCGGGCGTGCTGCCCAGCGCCAGCAACGCGTGGCATAGGGCGATGCCCAAATCCAGTCGCTGCCCGGGCCTACCCACGGAAACGGACAGGGAGGAGGGGCTTTCCAGCTTCATGCGCCAGGGTTGCAGGTTGATGGCGCTGGGCGCGATACGCACGTATTGCGCAACCTCCTTGAGTGCCGGATCCAAGCGGTCAAAATCCGGGCAGAGGGCGGCCATTTCTTTGCGCTTGCGGTTGATAGGCGCTTCCGGCTGGTTTTTGGGTCGGCCCAGCGCGATCAGGGAAACGATTTTCTCCCCTTCGCCCGTTTTCAGTCCGACCTGCCCGTGTTTATAGGTACCGGATACCCAGCAGCCACCCAGCCCCAACTCCGCCGCGTGAAGCAGGAACATTTCCCCGCTAATCCCGGCGTTGACCACGCTGTGGGGCTTGTCATCCGTCGTCATCACGGCGGCGAAGCGCTGCACGTTTTCAAATTTCATCAACAGCCCCATCAGTGGCTGAAACAGCGAATTATCGCATATACCCAGCGCGATGCGCACACCGGGCATGGCCAGCTCATCCGCGGCGGCCAGCAGCGCATTCCACTGCTCGCTATCGGGCGCGGCGGAAAATGCACGGCAGCTTTCCCGCCGCTGCGCCGCCTCGAACAATCCGGTAAGTTTGGTACCGTCGTAAAAACCGTTCAATCTCCAATCGCTGGGCATTGAAATGCCTCCTTGCTTAATCGGCAAAACACCTTTATATTGTATGAATCCAAGCTTTCATACTATACACTTTTTCGCCTGAAATGGCAAGGTAAGGGAAGGGGGTTTCGCGTCTGTAAGGCGTGACCAAAGGGCTATGATGCCCTTTGGAATCCAAGGAGAAGTGATTTTGGGCGCGTTGGGGATGCGCCTGCGGGCGCACCAAAGGGCTTTCCGCTCGCCCTTTGGAAACCTTCGGGGTTTGCATTTGTATAGGGGCACAATACTCTTACGGATTGAGGATTTCCCTTCACATTACGAACGCTTCATGCACCGCGAAGTTAACAAAGCTCAACTTGCTAAAGAACTGAAAATCAGTCGCCCCACACTTGACAAGCTGATAATGGAACACAAAGAAAAGCTTGGAGCTTAACGCTTCGAGCTTTTCTAATCATCAAGCCTTCCTCAAAAGATGGTATTCATGCCGTGTTTTATAAGCATTATCCGGCGTTTATGGCGGGGAACATGAACTTGAGCGAATTGGTGCGGGTTTGCGGGTTGAGTAGGCCGACGGTTTACAGATATTTATTACTAATATCATAAATGTGTCCCAGATTACGGATAAATGATTTCTGTTGACTAATATTACCAGTATGTTATAATTTTAATAGTGGCACAAAGTATTCGTTTGTATATTTCGAGCTTTCTATGTAATTTGGTTTTCCTCACTGCATTATCTTTTGATTGGAGAAGCTGATGAACGAAAAACAGATGAAAAAACGAGTTAGAGAGACGATTCTATTGCGTACCGCGGATGGCTATTTTTTAGCAGGAGATGCGCTATATAAGACACAAAAGAATACGATAAGTTTCCTAATGTACTATGTCTCTCCTTATATTGTTAATATGGCATTAGCATGTGAGTTGTATCTTAAATATATATATGCAATTTCAAAGGCGGATAACACTGTACATGTGCAGCACGATTTATGTGAATTATATAGAATGCTTGACGACCAAATGCAAAAAAGTATTAAAGAAGAATTTCAGCCTGTTAAGACAATTACGGGAGAAAGTTTGCTTTCTTTTAATGAATGTTTATGCCTTCATAAATTAGCATTCATAGATTTCAGATATATGTATGAAACTGGAGAGCCCGAATTTACAAGAGAATTTGAGCCCGCTTCTTTATATAATCTAGCTGTAGCTCTAAAAAACACAGCAATAAAACTAAGCAACGAATAGTACATATTATTGTAACTGATCGATAGTGTTAAAATGATCACAAAATCGAAACACCCGTTCATGAAATAAACCGGTTGCTTCAATTATCTCACACTTTCTGAATAATGATGATATGATCATTTACTAAACCCTAAATCAGGCTTTCCCGTATATGGTGAAAAAATAGCTTCACCATAGGTAATTCCTACATATTGTCCTTCTTGCAAGTCATAATCCATTTGCAATAAATCACCCTGTTTATAACCACTATGTGATTTACTATATATTCCATTTGCAACATATAGGGCATCTTCTGATGATAGAGTTTTATATATTCTAGAACCATAATCTTTCAGTTTACTTCCCCATTCAAAAAATATCATTTGTCCTTCAGCAGCCTTTACTGTCCAATGACATGCCGGGATATCAACACCGACTTCATATATGCCCTCTGGTACAGTTACTTCTTGCCATTCATCGGCATTCCATAATGCAGTATTAACTGCTTCTTTTAGCGTAACCAGTTCATCAAAAGTCATGCCTGATAAGTCTACAGCATTTGCTGAATAAGGTAAGAATATACACAGGGCTACTATTAGTATGACAATACGCCTCATTTGTACCACTCTTTCTTGTATAGACTGTATCTGTAGAAAAATTCTATTTATGGATATATTTCTATAAGCAAGGGATATTTCCTGCTATAGCTAATGGACATGAAGCAAAAAATGTCACGCGTTAGAAGCACATACACAAGTTTTCATACAGTCACTTGAAAAACCGTACACATAGACTCTTAACCTATATTATCAAGGCATTTCCGCATACTTTTCACTATTGGAATCAAAAGATGTAATTTTCTTGCTGAATTAGCAATTGAACTTGTATGAAGTTGAAAGCATTGAGCAAATGTTCTTGATTCTTGTATTCTCATATCATAAGTGTGCCAATACTCCCGTTTGTTTGGCTGCTGCTAAGACCTCGTCATTTCTGATACCATCCAGATATCTTTGCGTGATACTGATATTCTCATGCCCCATTAGGCGTGAAAGGCTATATAAGTCAAACCCATTCTTAAGCTGCAAGTGCGCAAAGGTATGGCGGCATGTATGTGGTGATACGCGAACATCTTTACTCACGCCAACCTCCGCCGCTGCTTTCTTCATATACTGTGCCACCGCCTCACCTGTCAACATAACCCCGCTGTATGACACAAATACATAGTTTTGTGGCACTTTATGTACACCAAAATAGCTTTGCCGAACAACATTATATTGCATAAGTAGCTTTGCAAGATACGGCGACATCGGCACTAAACGCTCCTTGTTGCCTTTCCCGTGAACCAGAATGTAATCATCATGTATCTGCTCTTGGCGCAATGTGAGTACTTCACTAAGCCGCATCCCTGCATCAAAGAACATAGCAAGCATTGTTCTATTCCTACTGCTGATATAGCTTCTTCCTTGAAAGTAGTTCAGCATTTTTCTAATATCCTCTTGGCTAAAAGTACGGATCAACACTTTCGGTTGCCGTGTATTATGTATTTTTGCTGATGGATTGCTTGCTATGTGTTCCTCTTGGACACAATATTTAAAAACACTTTGAATACCTTTAATTAGTCGTTGATATACTGTGGCTTCCGTCCTCGTTCTTCCATCATCAGTAAAAACTGTTTGATATGAACACTCTTCACAGCCTCGCCGTGTTGATACTGTAGTTCGTTTCTATGTACTTCACCAAATACTCAATCTGTTTTTGGTAACCATAAATTGTGGCCTCTGATAGTTTCCGTACCTTACAATCGAATACAAATTCCTTAGCGGCATCCATGAGTAATATAAAAAGCCCCTCTTTCCTTCGTTTAACCAAAGGAAAGAGGGGAAATGTTTATCATAGCTACGGAGCATTTCTCAGAAACGTTTATCGTAGCAACTCAACATTTTGCGTAGCCGCGGCAACTTTTCAAGTGAAGTGAATCACCGTAAACCCTTACAGCAGGCTCATCCCAGCTCCGAGAAGTACTTAATGGTGCGCACCATCTGGCTGGTGTAGCTGTTTTCATTGTCGTACCAGGCAACGGTCTGCACCTGATACGTGTCGTCGTCAATCTTGCTGACCAAAGTCTGCGTCGTGTCAAACAGGGAGCCATAGGTCATGCCAATCACGTCGGAGGAAACGATCTCATCGTCGGTGTAGCCGAAGCTTGCGGAGTTGGCGGCGGCCTTCATGAGGGCGTTAATGCCATCCACAGTCACGTCCTTGCCCTTCACAACGGAGAACAGCAGCGTGGTGGAACCGGTAGGAACTGCGACGCGCTGCGCGGAACCAATCAGCTTACCCTTGAGATCCGGAATCACCAGCCCGATGGCCTTGGCGGCGCCGGTGGAGTTGGGCACGGTGTTGGCGGCGCCGGCACGGGCACGGCGCAGATCACCCTTGCGGTGCGGGCCGTCCAAAATCATCTGGTCGCCGGTGTAAGCATGCACGGTGCACATGATACCGCTCACGATGGGATAAGCGTCGTTCAAAGCCTTGGCCATGGGCGCCAGGCAGTTGGTGGTGCAGGACGCGGTGGAGATGATTTTATCACTCTTATCAAGGATGTCCTCGTTCACGGAAAACACGACGGTTTTCAGGTCGTTGCCGGCGGGCGCGGAAATAACGACCTTCTTGGCACCGGCGTCAATGTGCGCCTGGCTGAGCGCCTTGCTGGCGTAAAACCCGGTGCATTCCAATACCACATCCACGTTCAGCTTGCCCCACGGCGCGTTCTTGGCGTCCTTCTCGACGTAGATCTTGATTTCCTTGCCGTCCACAATGATGCTGTCTGCGGTGTGGGTGACGGTGTGCTTCACATCGCCGAACCTGCCGCAGAAAGGGCCCTGCACGGTATCGTACTTCAGCAGGTGGGCGAGCATCTCGGGGCTGGTAAGATCGTTGATGGCGACGACTTCGTAACCCGGAGCGCCGAACATTTGCCGGAAAGCAAGACGGCCGATGCGGCCGAAACCATTAATCGCTACTCTGACCATTGGGTATCTCCTCCTGACAACTCTTGTCTTGTTATTAGAAACCTTATCTATTGTACCCAAAACACACGCTTATTGCAAGGGCTAGGCTGACATTTTCGGTTTTTTTGTGAAATAATTGTCAAGATGGCGGGTTTTCTACCGAAACGCCTCGGGGTTGAGACATTGCAGCGCCGCAGGCACAAACAGCCCATCCTTGCGGATCAGCTCGTCGTCCAGCCAGATTTCGCCGCCGCCGTATTCCGGGCGCTGGATACACACCAGATCCCAGTGGATATCGCTTTGGTTACCGTTATCGCACGTATCGTAGCAATGGCCAGGCGTGAAGTGGAATGATCCGGCGATCTTCTCATCAAACAGGGTATCCAGCATCGGCTCGGTCACAAAGGGATTGACCCCGAAGGAGAACTCGCCCACATAGCGCGCGCCTTCGTCGGTATCCAGAATTTGATTCAGGCGTTGCGTGCGGTTGGCTGTCGCCTCGACGATCTTACCATCGCGGAAGGTGAGGCGGATGCCCGAAAACTCCACGCCGTTATACATGCTGGGAGTGTTAAAGCTGATCACGCCGTTGACACTGGTTTTAACCGGCGCGGAGAACACCTCGCCATCGGGGATATTGACCTTGCCGTCGCACTTAATGGGCGGCAACCCCTTGATGGAAAAGGTGAGGTCGGTATCCGGCCCTTTGATATGCACCTTGTCGGCACGCGCCATGCGCTCCACCAAAGCATCCATGGCGACGCTCATTTTGGCGTAGTCCAGGGTGCATACGTTAAAATAGTAATCCTCAAACGCTTCCAGACTCATCTTAGCTTCCTGCGCGGTGGCGGGGGTCGGATAGCGCAATACCGCCCAGCGGGTGTGCGGCACGCGGATTTTACCGTGCACCGGCCCGCTGTAATGTTTGCTGTACAGGGTAGTCTTTTCCGCGCTCACGTCGGAGGTTTCAAAGCCATTCATGCAGGCACCGATGCCGATGTACGCCTGCACGCCGCGCAGCAGCGCCGCGTCGTTCTCCGCCTCAAAATCCCATTTTTCCGCGGTCGCGCCGCGCAGCAGGGCGCGCTGCACTGTCATGTCCCTGAGGCGCACCACAGGTTGCGCGCCAACCGCGTACACTTCCTCAATCAGTGTTGCAACCAGCTCCGGCTGGTGCCCAAACATCTCGATCAACACCCGCTCGCCAAGTTTGAGCGCGCAGGAATACGTAACCAGCTGTTTACACAGCTTGCGTACCCGAGGATCCTTCATGCTTTTTCGACTCCTTATTTTTTTGATAGCGCAAGCGCAGTTTTTCCAGCCCCCGCGCCGCAGGTTGCTCAATGCCGTAGGTGGCCGCCATGGCCGCGAGGATGGAGAGCGCGAAACACAATAGCGTAAAGGCTTGCTGCAACTGCAAATCGTTATGCAGCGTTGTGGGGAAAAGCCCGACGAGGCGGGCGCTTAAGAACTGATGCCACACGTACAGGTTAAACGAGATGGTCGAAAGGAAGCGCATCAGGCGGTTATCCAGCAACTTTTGCAGCAGCCGGGGCAGGAAAGCTGCCGAAAGCATGAGCAAGAGCAGCGTGGCGGCCAGCGGCAGCCGGATTTCCCACTGCGACAGCCGCAGCTGCTCATGGCCGAGCATTCCGTTGTCCGTTTGCAGGTGCATCAGGCTCGTAAGCGCCCAGCAGCCCGCCGCAAACAGCACCACTGATACCGCGGCCACGATGCGCGCGGTTGCCTTCGGCGCGGTATCCATCCCCTTGCGCAGGCGGACATACGCGATCGCCCCCAGCATCCCCAGCGCGTACACGTCCAGAAACGCGGGCAGCTGGTTGACCCACAGGCTCAGGTCGCCGACCGATTTGGCCATCACAAAGCGGAACAGTATACCCGCAACCGCCATGGCGGCCAGCGCGTACGCCGGTTTTTTGCGCGCCGCGCGAGCCAGCCACGGAAAAAGAAGATAAAACTGCATTTCCACCGCAACCGTCCACAGCACGCCGTTGAGCGGGGTATACAGGTACGTATCCGGAAAGAAATTGAAGGTAAACGTAAGGTGCGTCAGGATATCCGCGTTGCGCGCCGCCGCGTCACGGTACGCGCCGCCCGGCAGCGCGAAAAAAAACAGCGCTATCAGCACTGAAAAGAGGTAGGAGGGCACAATGCGGCGCACCCGATTGAAGTAGAACAACTTTGCGCTGGGCACGGGCGTGCCATGCACCGCTTGACGAGCATAGGGCAGGTATAACAGGAATCCGCTCAGCAGCATCATCCCGTCCACAAACACGTAGGCGGAACGCGTCCAGAAATCAAGATCCAGCCGTGTGCCAAACACCATGGGATACTGCCCCAGCCACCCCAACTGCCATATATGGAAATTGCACACGAAAAGCACCATCAGCGCGCGGAAGCCGTACAGTACGCCGATGCTCAGTTTATCCGAAGAGCGTGTTTCGGCCTGCATCTTCAGCCTCCCTGCGTGGCCCCGCTCACCAGAGGCGTTGCGGTCGGGGTTGGGGTTACTGTCGGCCTGGGCGTCGCGGTCGGAGCCGCCGTCGGCCTGAGCGTTACCGCGGGTTCAGGCATCACCGTGGTGATTGGCATACCTGGCGTCGCGCTTTGCGCACCCGTGCCGGGGGTCGGGCTCGATGCCACCGTCGGTGAGGGGCTCGGGCGCAGTTCCGCCATTGGGTCGGTTGAAATGTGCTTAAGCTGGTAAACGATATTGCTGTTGTCCGTAAGCACCCGCAGCGAAAGCGAATTCTGCGTGAGCACCGTTAACTTATGGGTGGTGGTCAGTTCCCCCGCCGTCGCACCGGTCTTGAGCGCATAGCCGTCCACCGCGAAATACAGCTGCTCTCCAAAGATCGTACATACCCCGTCGGAGCGGAACACCGCGCTTCGTTGCCCGTCCGCGCTTTCCCAAACGCCCAGGATCAGGTAGCTGCGCCGCGTAAGTTTTTTAGTGGATACATCCAGATAATCGGGGATGCGCTGATAATACGGCAGCGCCTCGTACACCTTGCCCTCATCGTACAACTGTTCGGCGTAACGGTAGCAGGCGTCCTCATACATGCCCTGCAGATCCTGATAGGCTTTGGGCAGGTCGCTTTCGTCGAAGTTTTCCAGCGTGTTGATGACCGTCAGCCAGTCCCCGGCTTCGTAGGCCGTGCGCGCGGGCGTGGCATAGCGGCCGTACGCCTCGTACGCACACTGCTCCGCCTGTGTAGCCGCATCCTGATAATCGCCCAGCGCGGCATAAATGGCATACGCGGCGCGATAATCGCCTGCGCCCTTCTTCTGCGTCGCCAGCAGGTATTGGCAAAGCTGGTAGCGAACAGAGGCGGTTTCGTAATCACCCAACGCCAGATACAGCGTGCTGGCCTTTTCCAGGTCGCCGGCCGCCTGTGCCTTCACGGCCTCACCGAAGGTGATCTCGCTCAACTGCTGTCTGGCGGCGGCATTGTCCGGCAGGGTTTTGAGCAGCGCGATCGCCTCGTCCATATTGCCGGAGGTTTTCAGTTCCAGCGCCAGCGCGTAGGTGGCCGCCTCCAGCTTCACCGCGCTGTCCTCATAATTGCCCAACGCCGTAAAATCCTCAATCGCCTGCCGATACTCCTGATTGTCCACCGCCGCTATCGCGACGGCGTAGAGGCTTTGTTTCCATTTCGCGACGCTGTCGCGGTACTTGCCCAGCGCCTCGAATAGCGGCGCGGAGTGGATGTAATCGCCGGCGTCAAACGACGCCTGCGCCAGATCATACTGTAATTTGCGCAGCAGGGAAGCGGAATCCTGATAATCGCCCAGTTGGGCGTACAGCGCCGCCGCCTCTTCCGTTTTGCCTTCCTTGGCATAGGCCGCGGCCAGACGATAACGGCATTCCTGCAGGAGCACCGCGCCTTTTTCATGCTCGGGGATGGTGATCAGCAGCGCAATCGCGCCCGGGTCGTCCCCCGCGCTTACAGCGATGAGGGCTTGCTGGTACACACATTCCCAAACGAGGGTTTCGCTGTCCAGATAGGGTTGAATGCTTTTAAAAAGCTCCGCCGCTTTGGCGTAATCCTGCCCGTCCATCGCTTCACGCGCGACTTCGTACAGGCAGCCGTTGGCTTTCAGCTGCGCGTCCTCGTAGTCGCCCGCCTGCTGGTACAGGGCGCCCGCCGCCTCGTAATCACCCGCCTGCTGCAGAGTTTCCGCCTGCTGATAATACGCCTGCTGCAGAAGCTGCGGCGCATCCTGGGTAGTGCCGGCGGCGGTGAGCCGGTACACGGCAGTACGGTAATCGCCGCTGTCCAGTGCGGCCTTGCCCAACGCATAATCACACGCGAGCACCTGCTGCGCGGCATCCCGATACTCGCCCAGATCTTCAAACAGGATGCGAGCGGCGATGTAGCTTCCGTTTTGCACCATTACTTCCGCCTGCCGGTATTGCGCTTCCAGCATTTGCTGCGCGCTGTCCTCGTAGGTGCCCAGCGTCTGGAAAACGTCCGCCGCAGCATCGAACTCCTGTGCGGCCATCATGGTTTCACCCAGCTGGTAGAGGGTTTGGCGGTAGCGATCGGCGCTGTCCTGATATGCCCCCAGCCCCTCGTATAATGCCGCCGCCTGATGCAGGTCGCTTTCGGTTCCGGTGTCCCGCAGGGCCGCGGCCTGCCGGTAATCGCACTCCAAAAGCAGTGTTTCCGTATCGTTATAACCGTTGAGCGCCACAAGCGCCGTACGCGCCTGCGCATAGTCGCCCTGTTCCAAAAGCGCCGTAGCCTTGGCGTAGCGCAGCACGGGTACGCCCCACAGCAGGGCCGCCGCTACCGCCGCCGTCAGGCATAAAATCAGGATTGTCCAAAGCCGGACAAGGTGCTTTTTCCGCTCGCTCCTGCGGCGCGCTTCCTCACGCGTCTCCGTCAGGCGGCTGGCTTCCTCGCGGGCCGCCTTGGCGACGTCGCCCAATTTTTGTTCGTGTACGGCGTTCAACTGTTCCACATTCTCCTGCGAGCAGGTGGCGAAAACTGTGTCGCGTTTACGCTCGCAGCGGCAGCAGCGGTCACTGCGCAGGTCGTTGGCACGTCCGCAGACGCATACCCACACGTTCCCCTGCGTTTCCGGGTAGCCTGCTGCGTCCGGCCCGGCCACGAAGCGCAATTGATCCAGCTTCCGGCCCGGCGGCAAAGCGTTGCCCTGATATTCCGTCAGCGGCACGCTGCCGCGCCGCCAGAGGGTCGTATCGTCAAACCATACTTTTTCGATGATCAGGTCGATATTCTTAACCCCTTCCCATTGGGAAGGA
>JAJFVI010000184.1 GCA_021371895.1 Eubacteriales bacterium
GTATGCGGCAAAGACTTCCTTCGTCCAAATCGCCTGGCAGGGCTGCACGATCAACAGCGGCCATGTAGGCGCAGGGGAAAGCGGGCGGATTTCCTCGCCGATACCCCCCACGCGGGCGAAGCCGCCTGTAAGCGCGAAAGGAATGTCCGCGCCAAGCGTAAGGCTAAGTGCCAACAGACGTTCCATCGACAAATCCGTACCCCAAAGCTGGTTTAACCCCCATAATGCGGCCGCCGCATCCGCGCTGCCACCGCCCATGCCCGCACCCACGGGCGTACGCTTTGTAAGTGTAATCGCAGCGCCTCGGACGCAGCCGGTTGCCTTGGCAAGCGCCGCCGCTGCTTTGTAAACCAGATTGTCGGCCAACGTCAGCGAGGCGTTCCCGACGATCGTCAGGGTCAGTATGTCCGCGTTTTCGAGAGTCAGCTCATCGGCCAGTTCTACGCTGCTTATCAACATATCCATCCGATGGTATCCGTCTTGGCGCTTCGCAAGGATATCCAGCGACCAGTTGATTTTTGCGCGCGCTTCCAGCCTGAGCATTGCACACAACCCCTTCATATGCTATATTAGCTATTATAACAGGGTTTCTGTTTTCGGGGAATAGGGGGCGGCGTATGGCGGCAGGCAAAGGCGTTCCAATCCTGATCTCGCTGGACGCGCAAAGCAGCGCGGACGGCCGCCCGGAGGACGGCGTACGCCTGATTACAACGGGAGAATTATTTGAAAATCAGGATGAAACCGTGATCCGTTACGAGGAAAGTCTGGATGAGGAAGAGCCTCCGCAAAAAATAGAACTCAGCATCCGCAAGGATGTTATCACCCTATCACGCAAGGGCACGTACGATGCCAATATGGTGTTCCAGAAAGGGCGGCGCTACGAAAGCCAGTACCGCACCCCTTACGGCAACATGGACATGGCGCTGTACTGCACGCGCGCCAACGTCGTACGCGTGGACAACGGCGGCGAGGTATCACTGCAATATCAGCTGGATCTGGGCGGCCAGTTCGCGGCGATGCATGATATGAAACTGCATTGGATGCGAAAGAAGGCGCAGTGATGAACCCCATCGCGCAAGCGGAACTTGTGGCACTGCTGAAACCGGAGTGTTTCCTGCACCGCTCACGAAGTGACGACGCGTTTTTTGTGACGGATGCACCGCGCCGACTTGCGCAAACGCAGCTGGCCGCGCTTGCCAAAGACCTTATGCTGAGGGGCTATCTCCCACGGCTTACGCCGAGCGGACTGTGGCAGATTGATCTGGCGGATAAGCGCTTTCGTTCGATCGCCGATGAAATAAAGCCCGCCTGTTCGCTTGCCCTGCCACAGGAGGATGTGCGAATGGATGCGTACGCTCTGGCACAGCTACTGTACCGCCATCCCGCACCATGGGAAACGCAGCCAAAGGAACCGCTGCGCGCCTTGCTGAAACGCTACGACCATCCCGCGGAGTTCGCCGCCTGCGCGCGCCTGCAACTGGAAAGCTGCGCGGCGCTATTGCGGCGGCATTTGCCGCTGCCATCTGCTGCTGCAACCGTACTGCACGCTTGGCTGAACGAACTGTACAAGGAGGGTCTGACTTGATTCTGCGCTATTACGGCCACTCGCTCTTTACCCTCACCCTGGAAAACGGCCTTGTGATGCTCACCGATCCCTACGGGGACTTTTACGCGTATCCCCGCCGCAAGCTGAAAGCCGATGTGGTAACGATCTCCCACCACCACCACGACCATGACGCCGTGGAGATGGTAACGGGCAATCCGGCAATCATCGACCGGGTAGGCGTCGCGTCACCCGCACCCGGCCTGATCCTGACCGGCGTACCCAGCAAACACGACGAGCAAAACGGCGTAAAGCGCGGCGACAACCTGATTTTTATCATCGAGGCGGAAGGGCTGAAGCTTATCCATATGGGGGATATCGGGCACGTGCTTAACGAACAACAACGTTACGCCATCGGCCGGCCGGACGTGCTGATGACCCCGG
>JAJFVI010000192.1 GCA_021371895.1 Eubacteriales bacterium
ACCTCAAGGTGTTCCAGAACTTTGATCTGCACCACCGTAAAGTTCGGCCATACCCAATCGCCCACGGCCATACGAATTTCGTTGACCACACCGTCGAAGCTGGCGGTAAACAGCTCGCCCGTGGAAAGCAGCACCAGCAGATCGCCTTCCTTCACCTCGTCGCCGGATTGCACATAAAGCGCTTTAATCATTGCTTCCGTGGTGCTGGAGAAGGTTTCGGTTTTTTTGACGCTGAGGGTAGCGCTGAAGCTCTTCGTCGTGCTGATGTCTCCCGTACCGACAGTGTAGCTGTCATACACCGCAACGGCGTCGGCTGTCACCATGGGCACCAGATAGATCCAGCCCACCAGCCCGACCACACCAACGATCACCAGTACGAGCAGCGTCTTGAGTGCCCGCAGCAGTTTTTTCTTCCTTCTTAGTTTATGATCCGGCATCGTGCCATCACCTTTCCCACTCTGCGATCGCCGCGCGGTTCACATACGAGCGGCTGGAAGCGTCTTTTTGGGCTTCCGTGTACCAGCATAAAAGAAAAAGCTGAAAAGAAACTGAAAAAGAAACCGAAATAGTTTCAGCTACGTTTCAGGTTTTACAATTATGCTGTCACCAGCGACAAAAAGTGTCGCCTTGTGGTACACTAACGGTGGGAGCGCCGCTGCAAACGGCAGGCCCGCGGTGGGGCGGCGATCAAGGAGAGTGGCAGGGATGCGCATCCTGATCATAGAGGATGAAGTACGTTTGGCCGGCACACTGGCCGACATGGCCGGCGAGGACGGCTATACCGCCGACGTGGCTCACGACGGCGAGGCTGGGCTGGACAGCGCGTTAAGCGGTATTTACGACGCGATCGTACTGGACGTGATGCTGCCCAAGCTGGACGGCTTTGAGGTGCTCAAACGCTTTCGGCGGGACGGCATCCAAACCCCCGTGCTCATGCTGACCGCCAAGGCTGATTTAATCGACCGCGTGCATGGGCTGGATCTGGGCGCTGATTATTACCTGACGAAACCCTTCGAGAACGCGGAATTTTTGGCCTGCCTGCGCGCCGTCATCCGGCGGCAGGGGGAAATCACCCCCGAACGACTCGTCTTCGGCGATCTGGTGCTGGTGCCCTCGATGAGCGCGCTGCGCTGCAGAGAGCGAACGCTTACGCTGAGCGCCAGGGAATTGGAGATCATGAGGCTGTTGATCGTCAACCAGAACAACATCCTTTCTAAAGAAACGCTGCTGGTGAAAGTTTGGGGCTACGATACCGAAGCAAGCGACAACAATGTGGAAGCTTACATCTCCTTCCTGCGAAAGAAGCTTTCCCTTCTTCGCTCAACCGTGACGCTCAGCGTGGTTCGCCGGCTGGGCTACCGATTGGAGGAAAACAGATCGTGATTCAAAAACTGCGTAAAAAATTGATCTTCGTGTTAATGGCCGTGGTATGCGTATTTTTAATAGGTATCCTCATCAGCCTGTTCGTCACCTCCAAGAACGATTATGAACGCCGCAGCCTAAGCTCCCTGCGCGAGCCGCCCGTATACGGCGACCTGAAGGTTCCCGCAGGCAACGGAAATATCGATATGCCCATCGCCATGGGTTACGTGAGCGCGGATGGGGTGATTTCCATCACCCAGAACCAGCTTTATTACGTCACCGAGGAAGAGCTGACCACGATTATCCAGGAACTTTCCGGCCAGAGCGAGGACACGGGCATCACCTCCGCGTACAACCTGCGCTACCGCCGCCACGTCAACGATGACGGTAGTAGGATGTATTTCTTTTCCGATACGTACGTGGAGCGAAACGCGCTCAACGCGCAGATCCTGTACTCCGTCATCATCGGGCTGGGTGCGATCGGCCTGTTCTTCATCGTGAGCATGCTGCTGTCCCGCTGGATGGTCAAGCCCGTGGAGCGCGCGTGGGAAAAACAGCGCCAATTTGTGGCGGATGCCTCCCACGAGCTAAAAACCCCGCTGACGGTGGTGCTCTCCAACGCCGATATGATGATCGCTTCCGGCGCTTTGACCGACGAGAAGAACAAAACACGGATGGATAACATCCGCGCCGAATCCCAGCGGATGAAGGGGTTAGTGGAAAACCTGCTGACGCTGGCGCGCTCGGACAGCACCCCCGCGCTGGCCGTGCGAGTGCCGGTCAATTTCAGCTTTGTGGTTACCGGCGCAACCTTGTCGCTGGAGGCCGCCATTTACGATATGGGCCGTACCATGGACTGCCAGATCGAGGATAACCTGACGGTGCTGGGCGACGGCAACAAGCTGCGCCAACTCATTGATATTCTGCTGGACAACGCCTGCAAGTACAGTAACGAGGGTTCGCCAATCCGTGTGGTGATGAACGGGGTCGGCAAAAAGGAGCTGCTCCTGACCGTAGCCAACGAAGGCACGCCTCTGCCGCCCGAGGAATGCAAGAACATCTTTGAACGCTTTTACCGTTCGGATAAATCCCGCGGGCAGGAAAAGGGCTACGGGCTGGGGCTCGCCATCGCGCAGTCCATCGTGGCGGAACACGGGGGCAAAATTTGGGCCCAGTCCGACGGCGTGAAAGTAAACACCTTTTCCGTTAAGCTGCCCTGCGCGGAGGGCACACCTGCGCAGGGAGAAACGAAACAATCGTAAAATATCCCTCACAAACGTAAACATCGCACATAGGAAAGCCTCCGGACACATAGCATCCGGAGGCTTTCCCTGTTTTCGGCCATTCTGCCGTATCCCGCCGCAGTTCGTCGCGGCGGCTTTTTTTATTTTATCGCTCCATTGGCCTTTGACGCCGTCAGTACGAGGTCATCTCCCCCACGATGGGCACGGCGAGCAGCGCTGCGGGGTCTTCCTGTGCAAGCGCCCACATCATTTTGGTAACCGCTGCCTCGGTCGTCATGTCCCGGCCGCTGTGTACATGCTTGCGCATCATGCCGCGGCCAACTTCGTATACTGTAAAATCGGCCCGCTCGTGCAGGCATTGACTGACCACCAGCACATATACGCCGCTTTCGGCCAGTTGCCCCAGAACCTCCACGAGGTTGCGGCGAATGTAGTGCAGCCCGCCAAGCCCGAACGCCTCAATCACCAGCCCGCGGTATCCCGCATCCCGCACGTAACGCAGCACATCCGGCGAAGTGCCGGGCACCAGCTTGAGCAGAAACACGCTGGGATCCAGCGCGTTGCGCAGGCGGTAGGCGGCCGCGCCGTCCACCGGAGTAAAGCTCTGCGGATAGTCTAGATGCACACCTTCCACGTCGAAATATCCCGCTGGCGGCGCGTTGATGCTGGAAAACGCGTCCATCGCCATGGTATGTGTCTTTACGCAGCGCACGCCGGAGATCAGCTTGTAATCGAAACAGACGTACACGCCGCCCACATCTTGCATGGCCGTGACAATCGCCCGGCGCAGGTTGCCCCGCGCGTCGGTCAGCGGATGATGCAGCGGCAGCTGCGCCCCCGTTAGCACCACGGGTTTGGGAACGCCCGCCAGCATAAAGCTCAGCGCAGCAGCCGTGTAGGCCATGGTATCGGTACCGTGGGTAATCACCACGCCGTCGTATTCCAGCAGTGCCTCGTGAACCGCGTGCGCCAGCACACACCATTCCTCCGGCTGCATGTTGCTGGAATCCATACGAAACACATCCTGCGCGGTAACTTCACAGGGCAGGCCGTCGTTTACGGAGGCCAGCAGATCGGCTGCCGAAAGCGTAGGCACGAGGCCGTTATCCGTTTGCGTGCAGGCGATGGTTCCACCGGTGGCGAGCAGTATCAGGCGTTTGGGCATATGGTCGCTCCTTATTCTCCGGCTGCAACGGAAACGGCCGGCTATTCAGCCTTTGCGTTCTTTCCTTTTTCCGCATTCACCCGGCAATCCTCGGTAGTATGGCAGCTTCCCGCATAGGGGCAGTTCGCGCAGCCTCCGCAGTAGCCGCTGCCTTTTTTGCGGTTGCGCATCAGCCGCACCGCAAGCCATATCCCGTAGCCAAAGACCACCGCCGGGATCACGATGGATAACGTTGTTCCAAGCATGGGGCACCTCCGTTCAACCCAGCCCCAGCAGCAGGCCGGTCTGGTAGACGAGCGTCGCCAGCACCCATGCCAGACCTGTTTGCGAAAGCACGGTCAGAAAGGCGAAACGCCCGCTTTCCATTTCGCGGCGCATGGCGACATAGGCGGCGATGCAGGGCATGTACAACAGGATGAAGATTAAAAAGGAAACCGCCGCGAGCGTGGAGGGGAACACCGCACGGATCGCCGTGAGCATCTGCGCGCTTTGCGCGTCCACCCCGCTGATGACCGCCAGGGTGCTGACCACGCTTTCCTTGGCCATAATGCCGGTGATCACCGCCGTGGAAGCGGCGATGTTGCCAAAGCCTGCCGGTGCGAACACGGGCGCGATGGCCCCGGCG
>JAJFVI010000219.1 GCA_021371895.1 Eubacteriales bacterium
TCCTCAAAACCGGGGATGAAGGATTGGGAGCCGATGATCAGCTTCTGTTCCTCTGCCGTACCGCCCTCAAAGGGTACACCGTCCACGCTGCCCGCGTAATCCAGATTCACCTCATCGCCCGTTTCTACGGGACGGTCGGTAATCTCCAGGCTGCGCGCGACGCGCTTTTGTTCCTGTTTCAGGCGCTCGTCCACCGCTTCCTGACCCACGGGGCGCACTGTGCGGGAGACTTCCACGTCCTTGTAAGCACCCAGCGTGACTTCCGGCTGCACGTAGACTTCGCAGCTGAAGACCACATCCTGACCCTTTTGGATCGTATCAACGTCGAACTCAGGCTGGCTTACGGGTTGCAGGTCGTTTTGTTCGACCGCTTCCCGGTACGCGGCGGGGAAAAGCACTTCCAGCGCATCGTCGTAAAAGATCGCTTCGCCATACATCCGTTCCATCAGCTTGCGAGGGGCCTTGCCTTTACGAAAACCAGGGACGCTAATGCGGTTGCGGCTTTTCAGGTACGCCTTTCCAACGGCTTCTTCAAATACGTCTGCGGGCGCTGTGAAAGTGATCTTGATTTTATTGCCGGATAGTTTTTCCACGGTATGTTCCATGTGTTACCCTCCCGGGCGCGGTTCTCGCTGGTAACCGGCGCCGTATTCTCAAAGTGAACCGTTTGTTAGTATATCATTGATTATTGTCCCGTGCAAGCTTTGGATGCGCGACTCCGCTGAATTAACATATCCTGTAACCATAAGAGTGAATCGTAAAAATATGAATTATAGTTCGGCATGTATAAAGTCCGTAAAGCCGATCCAACCGGGAGGATAAACTGCATTATCCCCGCGCTGCCATATCCATCTTGCTATTTATAGGTCCGTTATAATTGATCTTTACCCAAAACAGAGCCGCCACGATATTTCGTGACGGCTCCTGCCTGTCTGCCTTCCCCGTTTCAGGTGGCAAGCCCGTGTTTCATGGCGCGGTAACCGATGAGCACCGTCCACACATAAGCGCAGGTCTTGGGGATCATCAGCATTCCGATGGCTGGCACCGCGTCGGCGAAAAGCACCACCGGGATATAAAAGGCGAAACTCAGTACAATGGTCAGCCACATCCATCTGAAATCGCGGTCGTTTGCAACCTTTGCGCTGCGAAAGAAGATCACGATAATGATGAGCCCCATTAATGCGAACGGCACGTTGCGCCAGATACCCCAGATTACCGGCGGATTCAGGCTTGTCCACTCGTTTTGCGGGAACAGGCACAATACAATACGGAGGATCGCCAGCCCGTATACGGCGACGGTGAGTCCCCGACGCCCTGCGACATGGTAGCGCATCCGCCAGATCTGGTATAAAAGCACATAAAAGAGCGTCATTGTGATGGACGTAATCAGTTTCCCTGTACCCAACGCAACCGTGAGGTTGGCAAGCCCTACGGTGTTGAGCGCATACGCACGCGGAATGAGGTGAAAAGCATCCCCCGCGCCCAGCACAATGGCCATGACGCCGAACAGCCAGTATTGCCTTTCTGCGCGCTTTTCCGCCACCATACGGATACCCAGATAAAGAATCGTCGTGAGATAAGCCAGATCAAACGCAGCTTCCAGGATCGCCTGCATGGTTCGTCCCTTCCTTTCGTATGCCTGTGCGTATTGTAACCTGAAATTGAATATATGAAACCTGCCATGCGCATTCCTTTTTCGCCGGTCGGCAGACATGTGGTATAATAGATATAGCGTAACATCATTTTCAATAAGGAGTCGATGCCTATGAAACCGCCTGTGCTCCTGTGCTATAACCTGACGGACGAACAGGGCCGCAAGATCACGCTTTTAGCCATGCGGCTGATGATTCGCATCCGCACGGTACGACCGGAAGAGTACGGCCAGCCGCTCGCCGTGCTGTGCGGCATGGAACCGCCGACCGACACGCCTGCTCCGGCGGAACACTTCGCTGATGCGATGCTGGTGCTGGGGCACTTTCCGCCGGAACTGCTCAACCGCTTCCTGTACGGTTTCCGACAGGAGCACATCCCCGCGGTCGGGCTGAAGGCGATCTTGACCGATAGCAACATGTACTGGGATTCCCAAACCCTGCACAGCCAGCTTGCCGAGGAACACGCCGCGCTTACGAATGGTGGCCGTCCCGCCCACGAACCCCCGGAAAGCTGACGCGACGCCCTATGGAAAGGGGTTGATTGCATGTCTATTCTTGCCGCTTACGCTGTGCCGCATCCGCCCATCATCATTCCGGAGGTCGGGCGCGGAGAAGAGAAGAAAATCGTCCGTACGTCGGAAGCGTATACCGAGGTGATGCGCCTCGCCGCGGAGCACAAGCCGGACGTGATCGTCATCACCAGCCCGCATGCGGCGATGTACGCGGATTACTTCCATCTTTCACCGGGGAAGGAAGCCAGCGGCAGCCTTTCGCAGTTCCGTGCGCCTGGCGCCGCTTATACCGCCGTCTACGACGAGGCCCTCGTCCGCGAAATCGAAACGGAAGCGACTGCGGCTGGCTTGCCCGCCGGTACTGCAGGTGAGCGCGAAAAGGCCCTCGACCACGGCACGTTAATTCCGCTGCTCTTCCTTGCGCAAACGGGGTATCGCTGCCCGGTGGTTCGTGTCGGGCTTTCCGGATTAAGCTTGCTTTCACATTACCAACTGGGTCAATGTATCGCTCGGGCTGTGGACGCGCTGCGTCTTCGCACCGTGTTCGTTGCCAGCGGAGATCTTTCCCACAAGCTGAAGGCCGACGGCCCTTACGGCTTTGTGCCCGAAGGCCCGGTCTTTGACCAAATGCTGACCGCCGCGTTCTCGTCTGGCGATTTTCTGCAGTTGCTTTCCCTTTCGCCGGAAATGGCGGAGGCCGCCGGGGAATGTGGCTGGCGTTCCTTCGCTATTATGGCAGGCGCGCTGGACAGGCGAGCCGTTACACCGCGGTTGTTGTCTTACGAAGGCCCCTTCGGCGTTGGGTATGCCATAGCCTCGTTTGAGGCGGCTGGCGAAGATGCTTCGCGGAATATCGGCGAGCAGTTTGCGCTTGCGCGGCGCGATCAGCTGAAGGCCGTACATGCCGGAGAGGACGCTTTCGTGCGGCTGGCAAGGCTGAGCTTGGAAACCCGCGTTCGCACAGGCCGCCGCGCCGCAAAATCGGACGGTTTGCCGCCCGCATTGACCGGTACGCGTGCCGGTGCGTTCGTTTCGCTGAAAATCGACGGGCAGCTGCGCGGGTGCATCGGCACCATATCCCCCGCCGCCGCAAGCCTTGCCGATGAAATTATGCAAAACGCAATTTCCGCAGGGCTGGAAGATCCGCGCTTCGACCCCGTTACGGAAAATGAACTGGAACAGTTGACCTACAGCGTAGACGTGCTTGGCGCGCCTGAAGCTATTGCTTCCGAGGCCGATTTAGACCCCGCAAAGTACGGCGTGATTGTGCAAAGCGGTGCCCGCCGTGGCTTGCTGCTCCCCGATCTGGCGGGCGTAGATACGGTGCAAGAGCAGATCGCCATCGCACGTCAAAAGGCGGGTATCCGCCCGGACGAGCCGATACGCCTCTCGCGCTTCGAGGTGGTGAGGCACCGTTGAACTGTACGCTGTGCCCGCGCCATTGCGATTTGCCGGCAGGGCATATCGGCTTTTGCCGCGCTCGCAGGAACGACGGCAACGCGATCATCTGCATCAACTATGGCAAGCTGACCTCTCTGGCGCTTGACCCCATTGAGAAAAAGCCGCTGGCGCGCTTCCGCCCCGGCAGCAAAATCCTCTCGGCCGGCAGCTTCGGTTGCAACCTTCGGTGCCCCTTCTGCCAGAACAGCGACATCAGCATGGCGGATGAGCGTTGCTCCACTGTGGACGTATCCCCCGGGGAACTGGTGCATAAGGCACTCGCACTTCTGCCGCAGGGCAATATCGGCATCGCCTATACCTATAACGAGCCGCTGATCGGCTACGAGTACGTCCGCGATTGCGCGGCGCAGGCACACGATGCCGGGCTTATGAACGTTCTGGTGACCAACGGGTTTATATGCGCCGAACCTTTCGCCGTGCTGCTGCCGCTGATCGACGCGCTGAACATCGACCTGAAAGGCTTTACGCAGGACTATTACACGTTCGTGGGTGGCGATCTGGAAACCGTGAAAGCCAGCATCCGCATGGCGGCGGCGCGCTGCCACGTGGAAGTAACCACGCTCATCGTTCCGGGCCTCAACGATTCGCCGGAGGCCATGGAAGCGGAAGCAAAGTGGCTTTCGTCGATTAACGCGGAAATACCGCTGCACATCAGTCGCTATTTTCCATGCTACCATCTGCTGGACCGGCCGCCCACGCCCGTGGAAACCATCCACAAGCTGCGCGATATCGCCGGCAAGCATCTGCGTTATGTATTTACCGGCAATTGCTAGGTTTGCCGCCCTGCTCGCACCTGATTCTCCCGTAAATTTTCAAAAACGCCGCTTACGCAATCACAGGTGCTGTTTGGCGGTCATCTCCGTCACATCCAGCCGGAGGATGGCAACCGTTTCGGCCTCCTCGTCCGAAAACGACCATTCGCCGCTGCCGCTATACTTTTCCACTATGCGCAGCAGCGCTTCTTTTTTTTCCGTAACACCTGTTATCGCTATGATAACGCCCTTGCCGATAACGCTTGCATACAGGAAAGTGAAGCCGCATACCTTCTGCGCACTTATCAGCCGGTGATGCGTATCCAGCTCGAAGCCGACGTGCGCGTTTTGGGCGATCAAATCCAGCTTGCGGCCTTCTTTGGCGCAATGAAAATAGAACGCACCGCCGTCCGGCCCCGGCGTATACGCGAAATTAAACGGTACGATATAGACGCTGTCTGCGTCGCATATCCCCAGTCGGCAGCAATCGCAATCGGCGATGATCGCCTCCATTAGCACGGGGTCTGTTACTTCACGGTCTTTTCTGCGCATGGGATACCTCCGTTTCCTTGGTTTTAATCCGTTTCCCTCACGGATTGTCCGCAATACCGGCGGGCGCGCTCTCCTGTATATCCCCGCGCGCCTTTAAATCGCTCAGAATCTCGGCGTACCGTTTTTCGTCGATCTTGAATTTTTTCATATATACGATATAGCCCGCGACGATGGTGATCAATGGCAATAGCAGCATGGATACCTTCATGGTGGAGATGCCGCCGACTGTGACATCCGCGGGCGTTGGTGCGGCGTTAATGCCGGAAATGAGCAGCGTAACGCCCAGCACACCGTTGGCGATGGCTCCGCCGATTTTATTAATAAACGGCTGCACGGAGAAGGTGATACTTTCATTGCGCTTGCCCAGCTTCCATTGCCCATACTCAATGGAATCCGCCAGGAACATCAGCATCAGCATCTGGATAAACGCCTGCCCCACGAAGATCAGCACACCCGCTACGCCGATATAAGCCATGTTCATGGGAGAGAAAAAGAACAGCAGATAGCCCGCCACCACCAGCCCCGTCGCGCCTGAATAGAGCTTGCGGCGTGTGAAACGCTTGCGGAAGAACGTGAACACACTTAGCGCCGACAGCTGCGAAACGCCCAGCACCAGCGCGAAGATGGAGTACATGTTTTCGTCTCGATAGGCGTATTTGAAAAAGTACACGCCGAAGCTTGCTGTGGTGGTGTAGCCGATCATAAACAGGCTCATGGCAACGGCAACCCACATAAGCTGATCGTTTTGAAACAGCACCCTGAACATCTGCCGCAGGGTCGTCTTTTCTTCCTGCTTAAAATAGCCTTTCTGTTCTTTGACGCCAAAGAGCGTGATCATCTGAAAGCCGAGCATCAGCAAGGCGACGATTACCGCGAAGAGGAACCAGCCCTGTTTGGCGCTGCCCACGGCTGCCGAAAGCGCATTGGTCACAGGGATGATACCCACGACCACCGTAAACATGCCGATATTGGCGCAGATGCGCGCAAACGAACCGATGCGTTCCCGTTGCCGCTGATCGGTGGAGAGCGATGGCATCATCGACCAGTAAGCGATGTCGTTGAGGCCGTAAAACACATCCCAAACCAGGTAGAAGGCGGCGAAAGCTGCCGCGTAGGCCGCGCCGGTGAGCCCTAAATCCAGAAACATCATCACCATACTTACGCCGCCCACGATTGCGCCGATCAGTATCCAGGGCTTAAACTTGCCAAAACGCGAACGGGTGTTATCCACCACCAGCCCCATAAACGGGTCGTTGATCGCATCGAACACGCGCAAAACCAACAAAAGCGCCGTCATCACCGCTAGCGTTGCGTTGGGTACGTTCAGCACCTCGGTAATGTAGACCATCACGTACATGCTGACCATGGTATAGAACATGTCTCTGCCGATGGTTCCAAGCCCGAAGCAATACTTGTTTCTGTGGTCGTAGTTCTTCTGCATACGGTCTTCCTCCTTCATCTCAGTCGGCCTGCGAAGCCGGCGGTTGGGTGGCATCCGCCTGGATCACATAGATGTTGGAACCGAAATCCCCCAGCAGCCGGATACGCTCGTTATAACCGCTGCCGATGAACTGATTGTTTAGCAGCACCCCGTGCATGAACGCCTCTCCATAGCCGCGATAGGTTTCCACGCAGTCATCCAGTGCTTTATACCGGTTGAGCAGGTTAAACAGGATTCCGTTGGGGTTAACCTGCAAGGGGAGCACATGTTTCACCAACCCGCCGAAGCGCCGGATCATCTGCCCCTGCGGTTTCGTCGCCATGCGGTAGCGGCGCTCACGGTTTAGCCCCATGAAGCGCAGCCTGTCGAAGGTTTCCGCCGCGTTCTCCTGCATCTGGAAAAGCCCGCTCACGCCAGTGTCGGCTTCCGCGTCCACACAATGCCACAAACGCTGGTTGGGTTTGTGCTCCTCGCCCCGGAAGAACGTGCCGTACTGCATTACGCGGCGATAACGTTTGTAAAAGGCGATCTGGTTTTTCACCTCCCGCCGCTGCACAAAGGTCAGCTGTTTCAAATCCAGTTCGTACCCCAGGCAACCGAAGGCTGAAACGTTGAAACGGGTGGAGATAGGCGTATCCCGGAGTGTCTGCTGGTGCGGCGCCTCGGACACGTGCGCGCCCATCGCGGAGAGCGGATACAGGTAACTTAAGCCCCCCTGTATGCGCAGCCGTTCGATGGGGTCGGTATCGTCGGATGTCCAGATCTGCGGGGAAAAACAGAGCATGCCCAGATCAAATCGGTTGCCGCCGCTGGAACAGCTCTCCAGCAGGATGTGCGGCCGTGGCGTAAAAATGCGGGAAAGCACATCGTACAGCCCCCGCATGTAGCGGTGGAAAAACTCGCCCTGGTTTCCTACCCTGGCCGAGCACGCGTCGCTGATGTGACGGTTGTAATCCCACTTCACATAGTCGATCCCGCAGGTGTCAAGAATGTGGGTCATATTGGTTACGATATAGTCCCGCACCGCCGGGTTGCACAGATCCAGCACGAGCTGGTTGCGGCTTAATATCGGCGTTTTACCAGGAGTGGAGAGTGCGAATTCCGGATGCGCGCGGTACAGATCGCTGTCCGGATTCACCATCTCCGGTTCAAACCACAGGCCGAACTTCAACCCCATGCGATGAATACGATCCGAAAATTCCTTGAGCCCCCGGCGCAGTTTACGGCGATTGACAGCATAATCCCCCAGCCCCGCATGGTCATCATTGCGCTCGCCAAACCAGCCGTCGTCCAGCACGAAGAGCTCCACCCCGGCACTTTTTGCGCGCCTCGCCAGACGCAGCAGCCGCCCCCGGTTAAACTTAAAAAAGAACGCTTCCCACTCGTTGAGCAATACAGGGCGTTCCTTTCCCTTCCAATCCCCCCGAACGACGTGGCGGTTGACGAACCCGTGAAAATGCTGCGAAAGGCCGTTAAAACCGTCCGCGGAAAAGCTCAACACTGCCTCGGGCGTTTCGAATAACTCGCCTGTTTGCAGCGTCCATTCAAAACAGTACGGGTTGATGCCCAGCTCTACGCGCACCAGATCCTGATTGGTCAGCTCCACCGCGCCGTAGTGATTGCCGCTGTAGATGAGGTTAAAGCCGTACACCTTGCCCTGCGTTTCCGAAGTACCTTCCGCGGCCAGCAGAAAACCGGGGTTGTGGCGGTGACTGCTGTCTCCCGTGGTGGAAGAATTGATCGTGACGCCGTAGCCTAGGGCGCGTTCGTGTTTGTGCCCTTCCCGAATCCAGTTGCCATCGAAAGTAATCATGCGGAAATGATCATCGGGCATGTCCAGCATCATGCTCAGCAGCCGCCGGATGGTCAGGGGTTGATCGTTACCGTTTTTCAGCACCGCGCGGCGGGTGATGACGTCCGTTTCCGTATAGACGGTGTAATAGAGTTCCAGCGTGACGCCGTTGCTTTCGTCCAGCATTGTCAGCGTGAGCGTGCTGCAATCCTTCGTTTCCCCATACGCGCCGGGAAGCGTTTCCATGGGTGCGTTCCCCGCCGTGATCCGGTGGCTTTGGTAGCGGAAATCCGTAGTAAACGTACCGTCGGGCATTTTGATCTCCGCTGGCGTCTCACGGTAATCCCCTTTGCCGATTCCCGACCATTCCAGACAAAGTGCGTCCATACAGTACAGGTTGTCCGCCGGATCGTATGCCGAGCTTCCACCCAATTGTGCTGTTCGTTTCAGCGCGAGCGGCTCCATCAGCTGATCGTCCGGCAAGCGGCTGCCGTAGTACACATGCTCCAAATGCCCAAAGCGCGTCACGCGAAACCAGTAGCTGGTATGCTGTGTGGTCAGCCTGAGCTCTCCCTCATGGTACGCAATCATTCTTTTGTCTCCTCTGCCTTCGTTTGCCTGAGCACGACCGCTTCCCACGGCTCCAGCCGACCACCGTACGCCGTTCGTTCCGTATTGGCGACGACCACTTCACCCGTATACGCCGCTTTGGTCATCCTAGCGGAGAAGTTGAGTAAAACAACGTAACGCTCGTCTTTCCATGTTCGTTCGTAAACCATAACCCGCCGATTGGTTTTGAGCGGGCTAAACGCGCCGTACTTTAGCGTTTCGCTTCCCGCGCGCAAGGCGATCATGCGGCGATAATAATGCAGCACCGAATGTTCGTCCGCTTCCTCCGCCTGGTAATTGATTGACTTGTAGTTGCCATTCAGCCCCAGCCACGGCTTCCCCGTTGTGAAGCCCGCCTCGGGTGCGTCCGACCACTGCATGGATGTACGCGCGTTATCGCGGGACGCTTTCGCTATCCATTTCCAGCGCAGTCTCGCGGGGATATGCAGCCTCTTCATCAGTGCGTCGATATTGCGGCTTTCCACGTCGTTAAGTTGACTAAGCTCGGTAAAATCGAAGTTTGTCATACCCAGTTCCTGCCCTTGATAGACGAACGGCGTGCCTCGCAGGGTAAATTCCATCGTCGCCAGCAATTTGGCACTCATTTCCCGGTATGCGCCGTCGTCTCCGTAATGGGAAACGATGCGGGGCTGATCGTGATTCTCCAGATACAGCGCGTTCCAACTCAGGCCCTTCTGCCATTTGGCCAGCACCCGCAACAGGTTTTTCGCCTTGAATTTCTTCGGTACGTAGCGCGCTACGCGGCGATCCACTTCCAGATGTTCGAAGTAGAACACCATATCCAGTTCCCGGCGCTCCGGCTCGCACAAAAGCCGCGCCTCGGGAACGTCCACCATCACGGTCTCGCCTACGGTGAAGCAATCGTAACGGTCCAGCACGTTTTGCCGCAACCGGCGGAGGATCGCGTGGTTACCCTCCTGCGACTTGTAGTGTTCAATTCCGCGCACGGCGACGGAACGCTTGCCATCGGCCAGGCTGGTTTTATACAGCACGTTGATCACATCGCAGCGGAAGCCTGCCGCGCCCTTGTCAAGCCAGAAGCGCAGGATGCCTTCGGCTTCCTCGATCACCTTGAGATTGTGATAATTCAAGTCGGGCTGCTTTTGATCAAACAGGTGCAGGTAATACTCCCCGCTGCGCTCATCCAGCGTCCAAACAGAGCCCATAAAAAAACCTGTCCAGTTGTTAGGCGGTCCGCCGCCCGGCTTTCCGGGACGCCAGATGTAATAATCGCGGTAGGGGCTGTTCTTGTCCCTGCTTTGCTGAAACCATTCGTGCTCATCCGACGTATGGTTGATCACCAGATCCATGATAATCCGGATATCACGCTTTTTCGCTTCGACAAAAAGGCGTTCCATATCCGCCATAGCGCCGTAGCGGGGGTCGATATCGCGGTAATCGCTGATGTCGTACCCATTATCTGCGTCCGGCGAGCGATAGACCGGCGAAAGCCACAGGATGCCGATACCCAGCGCCTGTAGTTTGTCCAGCCGGGAGATGATGCCGGGAATATCGCCGATACCGTCCCCGTTGGAATCCTGAAAGCTGCGCGGATAGATCTGGTAAACCACCCGTTCTTTCCACCACGGCTGCGGTTGCATTTTTCATCCCCCATTTATCCGTTATTGCGATACTGCTGATGCTCCACGTATTCCTGATACATTTCCTCGGTCACGCCTCCCGCGGCGATGATGTCGCGGTAGAACAGACCGCTGCGCTTCACCGCGCGCTGCTGTGTTTCGTAATCCACGTGAACCAGCCCGAAACGCGCGCTTTCGCCTGCCGTCCACTCGAAGTTATCCGTAAAGCACCAGTGATAGTAGCGTTCCACCGGCAGTCCGCACGTACACAGCGCCTGCAAGTGATCGTACAGGTAACGGCAGCGGAATTCATCCCGGTTGTCGCAGGTTCCGTTTTCGGTAATGTAAACAGGCAGCGGATGGATGGCGTAGAGCTTTTGGGCGCACTCCACGATACCCTGCGGGTAAATTTCCCAACCCATATCGTTTACCGGAACACCCTGACGAACGCCGTCGCCGAACCCGGCGACGGTAGAGCGGGTGTAATAGTTGACCGCGATAAAGTCGCAGTATAGGCCGTGCGGCGCGCGCCCAAAATTGCGGATGGGAAAGGAGGGCTTACCTGTACCCATGGTTTTGGACAGACTCCCCTGAAAAAACCGTTCCGTCAGGCGGGCGAAAAACCGGTGCAAGATATTCTGGGGGTCTTTGGGCGCGAATACGCGTACATGGTTTGCGTAACTCACCCTGGTTCCGGTTACGCCCATTTGCTTTTGCAGCACGTGGATCAAGCCATACGCGTCGATGTGGGCTTCGGCGAGCACATTCATCACGTGAATGGTTTTGAACAGTGAGCGTTCTCCCGGCGGCCAGATGCCGAAATAGTACCCGTTGGCCGCGTATACGTTGGGTTCGTTAATGGTGATGTATTCGTTCACCCGGGCGCCGAAAACGCGTACCATCTTATCCACAAAACGCAGAAAATCCGCGATGTTTTCCCGTTTTTCAAACGCGCCCTTGCGCTCAAACCACATGGGGTTCGTAAAGTGGTGCAGCGTCACCAGCGGGCGAATGCCGTGGTCGTTGAACCATTCGACTTCGCGTACGTAATGCGCCAAGGCCTCTTCGTCATATTCCCCCTCTTTGGGTTCCACGCGCGCCCATTCTACGCCGATACGGGCAATTTGCAGCCCGAGTGTTTCCATCAGGGCGTCGTCCTCCTGCCAGCGGCGGTAATGGCCGTCCGCACGGGCTGGGGTTGAGCCATCCGCGATGAATCCCCTGTGCGCCCAATCCAGCCAACTGTGGTCTGTTTCCCCGCCCTCGATCTGCGTTGCGGCACTGGCGGTGCCCAGCAGCATGCCTTCCTTTAAGGTAAAGCCGTTCACGTATTCCCCTCCCCTGATGGCCATTGCGGCAGATTGAGCCACCCGCGAATCCCTTTGGCAAAACGCGTATCCGTTATCCACCGTTTATGACGTTTGCCGCTCTGTTCCAAACACTGATTCTTCAACCCGTGTAAGCTGCGAAGCATTACTGTTTTCTCGCTACGTATGGCAATACGATACCACATTTCACTGCCCTTGTCAGTATAGAATTTGCAATAAAAATACCCGTATCCCGGCGAATAGATTCGGCCGAATACGAGCGCAAACTCGGTAGTTTTACGGGTATGGCAGCGTTTGGTAACATACGCGCATGATGCTCATGGTTTACACGTGATTTGGCATATATTATTCAGCAGGATAATGATTATCGCGTATGCCAGCCTGCGCCGATTTGAATACTGAAGTTCGATAAAAGCTGTATGATCAGCATACAGGCTTAGGATAGACCATTGGCGTATAGCGGATGCCATCCCGTACCTGCTCCGGCATAGCCGCCACAAAACCCAGTCGATTGTAAACTGCTACCGCGTAAGGCGATGAATTCACCGTTATGGTATCCGCTTTCGCGTCGGACAGCATTAGCGTAAACAGGCTTCGCCCAACACCACGGCGATGGTAAGCCTCCCTGACGAAGAAAAGCGCGATGTGCGCGCCTTCGCTTCGCGTCGCGAGCATCCCGACCAGCTTATTATCCTCAAAAGCGCCGTAGTAACAAAGTAGTGCCAAAAATGCCGGGTCACGGATGGTCTTTGCAAAGTTTTCGATGCCTTCTTCGCTGTATTCTGGCGCTTCAAAGCGCTCAAACACCTGCCATGCCAGTTCCAGCGCCATGCTGTATTCTTCTGGAAACAGTATGCGCGTTAACATATTTTATCCCTCCTTCGATAAAATATAACACAAGCCGCCGAGGATTTCTCCCCGGCGGCGAAGGGTAGGCTCGAAAAATTACTTGTTCTTCGCTTTAATAGCGGCGTGCGCGGCAGCCAGACGGGCGATAGGCACGCGGAACGGGGAGCAGCTGACATAGGTAAGGCCGGCGTTGTGGCAGAACTCGATGGACGAAGGATCGCCGCCGTGTTCGCCGCAGATGCCCAGCTTGATGTTGGGGCGGGTTTCACGGCCCAGCTTCACGGCCATTTTCACCAGCTTGCCCACGCCATCCTGATCCAGACGGGCAAAGGGATCGCTCTCAAAAATCTTGTTGTCGTAGTAGCTGCCAAGGAACTTGCCCGCGTCGTCGCGGCTGAAGCCGAAAGTCATCTGTGTCAGGTCGTTGGTGCCGAAGGAGAAGAATTCGGCTTCCTGCGCGATCTCATCCGCGGTGATGGCGGCGCGCGGAATCTCGATCATGGTGCCGATGTGATAATCCAGCTTTGCGCCTTGCTCTGCCAGTACCTTTTCGGCAGTCTCCACGACGATCTTCTTGACGAAGGCCAGTTCCTTAAGCTCGCAGACCAGCGGAATCATAATCTCGGGAACGATGTCGTATCCGGTTTCCTGCTTCACTTTGAGCGCGGCCTGAATGACGGCGCGCGTCTGCATGCGGGCAATCTCGGGGAAGGTGACGGCCAGGCGGCAGCCGCGGTGACCCATCATGGGGTTAAACTCATGCAACGCGTCGATCTTCTGGATGATCTTCTCGCTGGTGGTGTTCAGTTCCCTGGCCAGCGCCGCGATTTCCTCGGTCATGCTCTTCTGGGGCAGGAACTCGTGCAGCGGCGGGTCGAGATAGCGCACCGTCATGGGTCGGCCTTCCAGCGCCTTATACATCGCTTCAAAGTCGCTTTGCTGCATCGACAGAATCTTCGCCAGTGCCGCTTCGCGCTGCTCCACGGTATCGGACAGGATCATCTCACGTACGGCCGCGATGCGGTCGGCTTCAAAGAACATATGCTCGGTGCGGCAAAGGCCGATGCCTTCCGCGCCGTAGGATACCGCCTGAATGGTGTCACGGGGTGTATCGGCGTTGGTGCGTACTTGCAGGGTACGCGCGGCGTCTGCCCAGATCATAAGGCTGGCAAAATCATCGGTCATGACCGCTTCCACGGTGGGCAGCATCTGACCGTACACGTTGCCGGTGGTGCCGTCGATGGACATGTCGTCCCCTTCATGGTACACCTTATCGCCAACAGTCATGGTCTTCTTTTCTTCTTCAATGTGCAGTTCACCGCAGCCGACGACAGCCGGGCGCCCCATGCCGCGCGCGACTACGGCTGCATGGCTGGTCATACCGCCACGGCCGGTGAGAATGCCTTTGGACAGATCCATGCCCTCGATGTCTTCCGGCGTGGTTTCCTCACGGACGAGCACAACCGCGATACCGGCACGTCCGGCTTTGGCGGCAGCTTCGGCGGTAAAGTAAATCTTGCCGGTCGCAGCGCCCGGGGAAGCCGGCAAACCCTTGGCGATCGGGGTGGCTTTCTTCATCACGTCCTGGTTGAAGTTGGGGTGCAGCAGTGTATCCAACTGCTTGGGCTCCACCTTCATCACGGCCTCGTCGGTCGTAAGCATTCCTTCTGCAACCAGGTCTACGGCAATCTTAAGTGCCGCGCCGGCGGTGCGTTTGCCGTTACGCGTTTGCAGCATGTACAGCTTGCCATGCTCAATGGTAAACTCCATATCCTGCATGTCGCGATAATGGTTTTCAAGGGTCTGTGCGATCTTCACAAACTCAGCGTATACTTCGGGCTGAGTCTGCTCCAACGCGGAGATAGGCTGCGGCGTGCGGATACCCGCCACCACGTCCTCGCCCTGTGCGTTCATCAGGAATTCGCCGTAGAGCTTCTTTTCCCCGGTGGAGGGGTTACGCGTAAAGGCAACGCCGGTACCGCTGTCGTTGCCCATATTGCCGAACACCATGCTTTGCACGTTGACGGCGGTGCCCCAGTTGCCGGGGATATCGTTCATGCGGCGGTAGTAAATGGCGCGGGGATTATCCCAGCTGCGGAAAACCGCCTTGATGGACTCCATCAGCTGTACGCGGGGATCCTGCGGGAACTCCTCGCCCTTTTCGCGCAGATAGATGGCCTTGAACTTCGCCACGACTGTCTTGAGGTCTTCGGCGTCCAGATCCGTATCGTACTTGGCGCCTTTGGCTTTTTTCACTTCGTCCAGCGCGGCTTCAAAGTTGCTCTTCTTAATTTCCATCACCACGTCGGAGAACATCTGGATAAAGCGGCGATAGCTATCGTACGCGAAGCGCTCGTTGCCGGTCTGAATGGTAAGACCTTTCACGGCGATGTCGTTCAGCCCAAGGTTGAGAATCGTATCCATCATGCCTGGCATGGAAGCGCGTGCGCCGGAACGAACAGAGACCAGAAAGGGTTTCTCCAGATCGCCAAACTTCTTGCCGCAAATTTTTTCGGTTTCAATTAATGCGGCGTTAATCTGCGCGAGGATATCGTCGCTGATTTTTTGCCCGTCTTCATAATAACGTGTGCAGGCCTCCGTGGAAACGGTAAAGCCCTGGGGCACCGGCAGCCCGATGTTGGTCATCTCGGCAAGGTTCGCGCCTTTGCCACCCAACAACTCGCGCATGCCTGCGTTGCCCTCTTTAAAAAGATACACATACTTTGTCATTGATTTGCCTTCCTCCTCATTGGTTTTGAGGACAGCACAGATTTTTCTGCTCTGTTCCTTTTCACATCCTATTGATTATACATGTTTTACCCCCGTTTCGCAATATGATAAATGCTGCTTTGGTAAAAAGCGCGCTTCCCGCACGACCTGCCTTGACAGCCATTTTGTCAAAGCCTATAATCGTTGCGTATAGAACGCGGCGTTTTCCGGATTAGCAGCAAGGAGGCATTCCTCGTGGCGATTCCATACAGCAGGTATCTTTTCGGTTCACTGCCATGGTATAGCGTGCTGATGGTCTCCGGTATTTTAATCGCCTACCTGCTGGGAACGCGCGAGGAAAAGCGGTTGGAGCTCCCGAAGGATTCGATGCTGGACATGGTGTTGGTCGCGGTGCCCTGCGGCATTGTGGGCGCGCGGTTGTACTACGTGTTGATGAGTCTGGATCAATTTGCCGCCAACCCCATCTCCGTACTCTACATCTGGGAAGGCGGCATCGCGATTTACGGCGCCGTTATCGGCGGCGTGATTGGCGTGTATCTCTATTGCCGTGTGAAAAAGCGGAGCTTTGCCGCGCTGCTGGATATTGCCGCGCCAGGTTTGGTGTTGGCGCAGGCCATTGGTCGCTGGGGAAACTATTTCAACCGCGAAGCATTCGGGCCCGCCATCACAAACCCGACATGGCAGTTTTTTCCCGCAGGAGTACTGATAGCGCAAAACGGAAGCGAAGTTTGGCACGTAGCGACCTTTTTTTACGAGTCCATGTGGGACGTGGGTGTGTTTGTGGTGCTGTGGGCGATCCGAAAACGTATGAATCGGCGTAGCGATGTGTTTTTGTGGTATATGGCGCTGTACGGTTGCGGCCGTTTTCTGGTGGAGCAGCTGCGCTCGGACAGCCTATACCTTTTCGGCCTGCGCGCTAGCCAATACTTGAGCTTGCTGCTTGCCGTGCTCGTAGCGGCGGTATTCGTGATCCGGTTTTATAAACAGCAAAATGGTATTGCCTTGGGGGCGGTACTGCTTGCCTGCGTGCTCGCCTTTGCGCGGCCGCTTCTGGCGGGCAGCATTTACGGCGTTGCCGTTACGCTAATGCTGTATGCCGCCTGCGGCGTATGCCTGTTTGCCTGGCGCGGTGCGCCGCGCTTCGCGCGCATTTGGCTCGCGGTGGATGCGGCGGTCTACGTTGCCCTGCTCGCTGCAGGCTTTAACTGGCTGTGGCTGTCGCCGTATTTCCCGTACGCAGGGCTTTCCGTACCTCTCTACCTTGCCGTTCCCTACGCCTCCCTTACGGGTGCGCAGGCGCGGCCCGCAGAGGTTTAGCATGCCCGTCGGTACGCGTAAGAATCGCCTGTATGGCCTCGCTCTGCCCATAATAGGCAGGCGTTGCCGCTGGAATACGTTGCAAAAAAGTGGGGAAACTCCCGTTGATCTCTCCATCCCCCTTCGGCGCGTACTGAAGCATCATCACGTCGTCGGAAGCTGCGTGCAGCTATTGCGAAACGACCACGTGTCGGAATGCTACAGCGCGGGCTTTGCCTCACTCTCCCCATCGGTGCCTGTGGACGAAAACACTTATTTCCGCACGGCCTCGGTGGCGAAGATGGTTTTAGCGCTGCTGGTAATGCGGCTGCAAACGCTGGGACTGCTAAACGTCCAGGAAGATATATCCGCCTTTTGGGGTGCGCTCATCCGCAATCCCCATAGCCCCGAAACGCCGATTCCCCTTTCCTCACTGCTCAGCCATACGAGCGGCATCGTGGATTCACCGCTGTATTTCCGCTCGTTTCTAAACCCGGTTTCGGTCAACGAGATTCTGGCGGACGCGGGCTGTTTTGCCCCGCGCAAGCCTTTGAAGGTGTTTGAATACAGCAATTTCGCGGCAGGTCTTTGCGGTTGCCTGCTGGAAAAGCGCTTCGACCTCTCGCTGGAAGCGCTTGCGCGGCGGCATCTTTTCGTTCCACTTTATGCGCATGCCACCTTTGACCTGAGCACACTTGCGGGCAAAACCGTCGCGGATGACTACCGGGTACTGCCTGCGTCGCATACACCAGCGTTTAGCGCACACGCACGGTTGGCGGCCTCCGCACCGTTGGGCACGCCCGACCCGCAGACCCACTACATGCTCGCTTCCGGAAGCCTGTTCCTGACGGCGGAAGCGCTGTTAAACCTGTCGTTGCCTCTGATCGATGGTCGCAGTCCGGACGGAAAGATTTTCCTCTCCCCCACATCCCTGCGGCAGATGAAAACCCCTCTGAGCAACTGGCCGGAACCTGACGTACGAATGCGCCACGGCATGGGCCTGCTGGAACTGGACGATCCTGCGGTGTTTCCGGGCCGCCTGTACGGCCATCAGGGGTTTGCGTATGGCGCAGTGAACGGCGTTTTTATTACAGGCAACGGAAATGGCTTCGTATCGCTCAACAGCGGTGCGAGCGAGCAGCGCGTTGGCCATTTGAGCTGTCTTAACCGTGACCTGATCCGTGTCTGTCTGGCAGGTGATTGAGATGAACGATCTGGTAACCTCCCTTCGGGAAGAACGCGGCGGGTATGCCGTAACGGTTAATGAAACCGAGTCTTTTCGACTGTCGCGTGCTGATTTTCGCGCTCTTCCCCTGCAGGAAGGGCAAGCGCTGCATTTAAAACAATATCTGCATGATCTTCTTTTACGCCAATACCCCGAGGCGCTCAACCGCGCCGTGAAGCTGCTGGCGATACGCGAACGGAGCCATGCGGAAATCGAGCGCCGGCTGATTAATGCCGGTTACCTGCCCGATACGGTCGAAATGACGCTTTACAAACTGGAAAAAGAATCGCTGCTGGACGACGATGCGTTCGCCCACGCCTGGGCCAAAGCGCGCTCCGCAAAGCGCCTGGGAAAGGCGCGCATCTTGCAGGAACTGCGCCAAAAGGGCGTAGACAACGCCATCGCCCAGGCCGCCGTCGCCGATCTGGATGACGACGCTCAGGCTGAGGCGGCCGTCGTGCTGGCCTCCAAGCTGCTGAAGCGCAATGAAAGTCAGACCCCCGACGTCGTCATGCGCCGCGCTGTCGCCGCTATGCTCCGACGCGGTTACACCTACGGGGAAGCCTCCCGCGCACTGCAAACTGCCTTGGAGCCAGCCGAAGATGAGTAGCTTCTGAAACGTAATCCTTTACCCTTTATAAATAGCAATACCCTGCTTCGTTTTCAGAAGCGGGGCGTTCTGTGCTGTTTTCTTTTCACACCCATGAACTATCCATACCATGGGCATCTCGCTTCCCCTGGGGGAGGTTGGGAGGGGGATCGCAATCCCCCATCCCAAAGGAGGCCTTGGCCGACGTCTGGAGGTGCCACCCGGATTCGGACCGGGGGATAAAGGTTTTGCAGACCTTCGCCTTACCGCTTGGCTATGGCACCGGATGTGGAGCGGTAGACGAGATTCGGACTCGCGACTTCCACCTTGGCAAGGTGGCACTCTACCACTGAGCTACTACCGCACATTTGGTGCCTTGGGGCGGAATTGAACCACCGACACGTAGATTTTCAGTCTACTGCTCTACCGACTGAGCTACCAAGGCAATTGGCGACCAAGAAGGGGCTCGAACCCTCGACCTCCAGCGTGACAGGCTGGCATTCTAACCAACTGAACTACTTGGCCGTGTGAAATGGAATGGTGGGAACAACAGGGCTCGAACCTGTGACCCTCTGCTTGTAAGGCAGATGCTCTTCCAACTGAGCTATGCTCCCATTGGCTATTCGAGCGCCAAAGCTCCTAGCCGCAAGGCTTCGCAGCGCGGCGACGTGATTTATCATAACCTCCCCGACGTATTTTGTCAAGAACAAAATCGAGTAAACTAAAAATATTGAGCATGTCTGTGACGGTTTCTTATGCTGCCTATTCTTACATTTGCTAACGATATTTCCGGCGAATTATGACTATTGAGCACGCATCGCAGGGCAAACGCTTTTCTTGTTCATAGGGGGAAATATTGCCACTTGTCGTTTGTACAGCCAGACGGAATCAGCCCCCAACGAAGTCGTTAATATGTGTGAGCATTCGCTTTCCATGATTGTCTGCGCTGCCATCTCTCAGGACGTTCGCAAATTACTACACCCATTCACGGACATACCGTTGAGTCGAGATTCTATTATTTATTTGTTAAAATTTTGATAAACGCCTTTACACGTCGGGATAGCAAATGCTACAATAGGGCCTATAAACGTTACACGAGGCGCTGTCGACCGACACGGAGAGGAACGAGCGAACATGAAACAGATAGTGTTTACCACTACGGCGCCCAAGGCAGTCGGGCCGTACTCCCAGGCAATCACCGCGGGCGAGATGGTTTTTACTTCGGGACAGTTAGGGATCGACCCAAGCACGGGGAAACTTGCGCAGGGCGTGGAGCAGCAGGCGCATTGTTCCATGCGTAATCTTGGCGAAATTTTGAAAGCCAAGGGGCTAAACTACGCAAACATCATCAAAACGACGATTTTTCTTGCGGATATGGCGGATTTCACTACTGTCAACACGGTATACGCCAGTTATTTCACCGGGGATTTCCCCGCGCGCAGCTGCGTACAGGTCGCCGCGCTTCCACTGGGCGGCCTCGTGGAAATCGAATGCATTGCCGTAAGTTAATCATCCGGACTCCTATCGCGTTTCCCCCATTTGCTGTCAGGAAGGTGTAAAAATGTTTGAAATCACTGCAAAACAGGAGCTCAATCCGACCGTAGTTAAAATAACGGTCTCGGCGCCGCGTATCGCTCGCAAAGCCGAACCCGGCCAGTTCGTCATTCTCCGCGCGAAAGCGGAAAGCGAGCGCATTCCGCTGACCATCGCGGATTCTGACTCCGAGGCGGGCACTATCACCCTTATTTTTCAAGTCGTGGGCGCCGGTACCATGGAACTGGGCAGCCTTGTCCAGGGCGAGAGCCTTACGGATCTGGCGGGTCCGCTTGGCAACCCGACGCATACCGATGGCCTTCACAAGGTCTGCGTGGTCGGCGGCGGCGTGGGCTGCGCCATCGCCTTGCCCGTGGCTAAAAAACTGCACGAACTGGGCGTGGTGGTGCACAGCGTGGTCGGCTTCCGCACCAAGGACCTTGTGATGCTGGAAGACGAATTCCGCTCCGTCAGCGATGAAATGCGCATGATGACCGACGACGGCACCTACGGCCAAAAAGGGCTGGTAACCACTGCGCTGGAGGAACTGATCAACGCCGGAAACCGCTACGACGAGGTGATCGCCATCGGCCCGCTGGTGATGATGAAGTTTGTCAGCCTCACCACGAAAAAGTACGGTATCAAGACGGTTGTGAGCATGAACCCGATTATGATCGACGGCACCGGCATGTGCGGCGGCTGCCGCCTGACCGTCGGCGGTCAAACGAAGTTCGCCTGCGTGGACGGCCCGGATTTTGACGGGCATCTGGTCGATTTTGACGAAGCGCTCAGCCGCGCCGGTATGTACCGCGAGTTTGAACAGCGCGCGCGCGAAACCGCCTGCAGGCTGTTCCCCAAGGAGGCGCACTGATATGGCCGAGCGCAATATGACCCTTCAAAAAACGCCGATGCCTGTGCAACCCGCACAGGAGCGTGTGCAAAACTTCAGTGAAGTCGCCTTGGGCTACACCTTTTCTATGGCCGTTGCCGAGGCGCGTCGTTGCCTGAATTGCAAAACCCATCCCTGCGTAAGCGCCTGCCCTGTTTGCATCGATATTCCCAGCTTTATCGGTAAAATCATCAATGAGGATATGGACGGTTCTTTCGAAATCCTCGGCGCCAGTTCCACGCTGCCCGCCGTGTGCGGCCGTGTTTGCCCGCAGGAAACGCAATGCGAAAGCGTCTGCGTACGCGCCATCAAGGGCGAGAGCGTCGGCATCGGTCGGCTGGAACGCTTTGCGGCGGATTGGCACCGGGAGAACCATACATCAGTGCCGCGCAGGTATCCACAAAACGGGCATAGCGTGGCCGTCATCGGCGCAGGGCCCAGCGGATTAACCTGCGCGGGCGACTTGGCCCGGTTGGGGTATCAGGTAACGGTGTTCGAGGCGCTGCACGTAGCCGGCGGCGTTCTGGTGTATGGCATTCCCGAATTCCGCTTGCCCAAAGCGGTCGTGCGCTACGAGGTCGAAGCCCTCCAGGCGCTGGGTGTGCGCATCGAGACCGACGTCATCGTCGGTAAATCACTTACGGTAGACGAACTGTTTGCTATGGGTTTTGAGGCGGTGTTCATCGGCACCGGCGCGGGCCTGCCGAGCTTTTTAGGCATTCCCGGGGAAAACTTGAAAGGCGTTTACAGCGCCAACGAGTACCTGACGCGCGTCAACCTGATGAAAGCATATCTGGAAAACAGTTCTACGCCGATCCAGCGGAGCTTCTCCGTAGCGGTGGTAGGCGGCGGGAACGTCGCCATGGACGCGGCGCGCTGTGCCAAACGCATGGGCGCCGACAAGGTCGCCATTGTCTACCGCCGCGGCAAGGCGGAACTTCCGGCTCGCGCCGAAGAAGTGGAGCACGCGGAAGAAGAAGGCATCGAGTTTCACTTCCTTTCCAACCCCACCGAAGTACTGGGCGACGCGCAGGGCTGGGTAACTGGCCTGAAATGCGTTGAAATGTCGCTGGGCGAACCGGACGCAAGCGGCCGCCGTCGGCCTGTTCCCAAGCCGGGCAGTGAATTTGAACTCCCCATCGATACGCTGATCGTCGCCGTGGGCACCTCGCCCAATCCCCTGATTCGCGCGACGACCGCTGGGCTTAACGCCGATCGTCACGGCTGCATCATCGTAAGCGACGAAAGCGGACTCACCAGCCGTGAAAACGTCTACGCCGGCGGCGACGCCGTTACCGGCGCGGCAACCGTAATACAGGCTATGGGTGCGGGCAAACGCGCGGCGCAGGCCATCCATCAGTTGATTTCCACCAAAGCCGGGGTTTGCTGACGCTCAGTTTCCATCCTTGCGCTTTCTCAAACAAATGTCGCCCGGCATGCGGATCACCGCAAACGGGGCGACATTTTTCGTATGCTTTTACCGACCTTGCGCTTAATTCGATTCGTATGTCTGGCCGTAAATAAACACTTGCATGGCGTCAATATTGTCCTGTTTCCGGGTCGCCGTGCGGAAAGAGGTAAACGTAGCGCCATCAACGTTCGTATATTTATAAGTGCCGTCCATAGGGATACGGAACTGCTCCAGCACGTTCCCACCGGTTGTCAGGTTGCTCATCGCCTGCCCGCTGAGCACCAGCCCACCCAGCGAAACCATGTCTGCGGCTGTGATGTTGGTGGCACCGTACGGCAGCGCCGTCTGAATCAGGTTGATGAGCTTGGCCATATCCATACCCTCCATCACCTTTTCCAGAAGCGTCTCCAGCAGTTTACGTTGGCGGCCTGTACGCATAAAATCATTGTCAAGGCCGCGGATACGCGCGTAAGTGACGGCCTGCATCCCGTCCAAGTGCTGCACGCCCTCCACAGCTTGCACTTTTTCACGCTGGACGCTGTCCATGGGTTCTTTACGCAGTTCGTAGTTGATGCGGCTGGCTTCCTTGCTGCTCATGTCCATGTCCAGACCGCCCAGCGCATCGATGATGCTTGCCAGGCCGTGGATATTTACCACCACGTAACGCTGGACGTTCATCTGGAAATTACGGTTAACGGTTTTCATGGCCAGCTTCGCACCGGCGGTCAGATCGCCATCCTTGCTGCCGAACTTGAAAGCACAGTTAATGCGCTTTGTATTGATATAGCCGGGGATAGTCACTTCGGTATCACGCGTGATACTGGTCAGTTTGATAGAACCATCCCCGGTGTTGATGGAGCAGATGATCATCGAGTCGCTCAGACCGCTTTGCAGCGCCACGGAGCGGTTATCTACGCCCAGCAGCAGGATATTGATCACATTAGCCGGCAGCGCGGTGTTGATTTCCAGATCGCTCAAATCCAGCTCGCCGGTTTGCTCGCTATCGTCAAGTGCGTCCTGCAACTCCGCCACCAAGGCCGCGTTTTCTTCCGCATCGGACGAAAGCGTTTCATCGCTCGCGTCCGCGACGGCCCATTCCGTCCATTGTTGTTTTTCCACATCGGTTAGATCCGGGTTTTGGTCGATGATCGCCTGTATATCCTCCGGGCTGTTTGTGGCGGCGGGTTCGGTCGCCAGCGCCGCAAACGGCGTTCCCAGTAGGAGCGCCGCGCATAGCGATGTTATGAACATTCGCTTAAACCATAATTTCAACGGCATAAAGCCTCCTTACGATCCCCGTTGCTAAGCCGCCCGCTTGCAGAAAATGCGATAGCGATAACGTCGGGCTCGATTCGGATGCAGTATAGGGCGCACACAGGCGTTTTGTCAAGCTGCCGCCAAGCAACCTGCGTGACTGCCGTAACAGTTTCGTATTTACGAAGCTCTCTTGCGGATATCTGCGTTAGCTTCACTTTTCGTATTCTTGCGCCAATTCCATCACCTGCGGGGAACGGCGCAGCGCCAGAATCATGGGGATGCCAAGCGCGTATAACACTACCGCCTCGCCCAACCCGACGCTCAGCATGGTGGGAAACAGCAGCGCGTCCGCCAGCGTAAAGTGCAGCACCAGCCCAATGATGACCGCATTGAACGCGACTGGCGCGGCAGCGGCCACCCACAGGTTTTTACGAAGTCGGCGCGTAAACAGCGCGGCCAGCAGCGTAGCCAATGTGCCGAAAACAATGTCCCAGGGCGTTGCGCTTCCCAGCAGGTTGGCAATCAGGCAGCCCAGTGTAAGCCCGGGAATCGCCTGAGGAAAAAACACAGGCAGCATCGTCAGCGCCTCGGAAACCCGAAATTGCACCGGCCCGTAGCTGATAGGCGCGAACAGCAGCGTAATCGCGGCATACAGCGCCGCGATAATCGCCGAGAGAGTCAGGTTTCGGACTGAAAACACAGATTTACGCATCGTATTCCTCCTTAAAAACACCTTGGAGCACAACTTGTTACAACCGATCTGTAAAACTTTAAAGTCAGCCGTTTTGCAGCCAGCGCGTCCACGCGGCTTCGTCCACGCCGATGGTGACGGCGTTCCCGTTGCGTACAATGGGGCCCAGGAGCGCTGACGGATTGTCAAGCAGTTCGGAAATGATCAGGCTATCGGTGGTCATATGCGCCACGGGGCGCTCCAACGCCTTCATCCCCGCGCGGTCCACCAGCTTGGATGCACCACCCGCGGCCTTGACAAACAACGACAGTTCCCGCTCCCCCAGCCGGTGCCTGTTCAGGTCTACCAACTGGTAGGGCACGCGCCGTTCCTTAAAAAAACGCTCGGCTTTAAGCACCTCCGGGTTCTTACGGGAAACGTAAATCTGTATGTTCAAACGCCGTCCCCCTCCGTATTGCCCAGCCGGGTGCGGATGTCCCCGCCGATGAATTTGATAATCCTGCAGCGGCGCGCGTCCAGCAGCCGGGAGGTGATACGCTCGGTGTAGCGGGATTTCAGTTCCGGGATATTGAGGTTGGTGCTCAATATCGTATGGCGGTCGGCGTTTTGCCGCTCGTTAAGGAGGTTGAACAGCTGCGTGACTGTGATGTTTTCCATCAGGGGTTCCGTACCCAGATCGTCAATTATTAACAGCGGCGCGTCGATCAGGGGGCGCAGGCGATCCGCATTGTTCTCGAAATACGCGCGCCGCATAATATCCA
>JAJFVI010000228.1 GCA_021371895.1 Eubacteriales bacterium
GGATCATCGCGCTGATCTCCTGCGGTGTATACGCCTTACCGTCGATCTTTATGCGGTTATCAGTACCCATTTCCCGCTTGATGCTGGATATGGTGCGTTCGCTGTTGGTGACCGCCTGCCGTTTGGCCGCGCTGCCCACGATGCGTTCTCCGCCCTTGGTAAAGGCGACCACCGAGGGTGTGGTGCGCCCGCCTTCGGCGTTGGGGATCACCACGGGTTCGCCGTTTTCCAGAAAAGCGACGCAAGAATTGGTAGTACCTAAATCAATGCCGATGGTTTTCGCCATGCGTGCGACCTCCTTACGGGGTGTGACCCCAATCCATACTATGGTATCATATACGTGAAACGTGAGCAATATGTAGCATAAATATGGATAAACCGTGAACAATCGTTTGCTGACTGCTGTTTGGCCGCTTGCCAAAGCACGCCCTGCGCGGTATGCTTGTGATAAACGAACAGGGGGCGATCACATGGCGGAAACCTATCGGGGCATCATACACCCCTTCGCGTCGGTTTGGAACCACGCCTCGCGTGCGCTGGTGCTGGGTACGTTTCCCTCCGTACAATCGCGAGAAAACGCGTTTTACTACGGCCATCCCCAAAACCGCTTCTGGCGCGTCCTGGCCGCGCTGTTTGCCGAAGAAATTCCCGAAAACGTGCCGGAGAAGCAAGCGCTGCTGCTTCACCACGGTGTGGCGCTCTGGGACGTGCTTGCCGCCTGCGATATTACGGGCAGCGCCGATGGCAGCATCCGCCGCCCCGAACCCAACGATATACGGCCCTTGCTGAACGGCGCTCCCATCGGTCGTGTGTTTGCCAACGGACAGACCGCCGCAGCTCTGTATCGGCGCTGGTGCGAACCCGTCTGCGGTGTGCCAGTCCTCGCACTTCCCTCCACCAGCCCGGCCAACGCGCGATGGACGCTCGAAGCGCTCACGGAAGCCTGGCAACCGCTTCGAGAGTGCGTATCGCCGCCTGAAAACCGTTGAATTGCATCCTCGTGCTCCATACCCGTATCAAGTGCCTTTAGCCCTTTCCCGGTATCTCCTGCCTCGCCGCTTAGCCTCCTCATATACACGTGCCAAATTTCCCCTTCGATCATTTTTATGCTTGACAAAGCGGTTGTTTTTTTGTATTATACATATGAACACATGCTCATATGAAGGAGTGTTGTATTATGGCAGGCATTCCCACTACTCCGCAGAGCGATTACATCTACGTACACGCGGACATCGTGGATCGCGTAACCGCCATGATGCCCGATGAGGATACCCTGTTCGACTTAAGCGAACTGTTTAAGCTCTTCGGCGATTCCACACGCATCAAAATCCTCTACTGCCTCTTCGTCAATGAGATGTGCGTGTGCGATATCGCCAACCTTCTGCGCATGAGCCAGAGCGCCATTTCCCACCAGCTTGCAGCACTAAAGCGCAGCAAGCTCGTTTACGCCCGCCGCAAGGGGAAAACCATCTTTTATGCTCTGGCTGACGATCATGTGCGCACCATTCTGGGGCAGGGCATCGACCACGTAACCGAATAAAAGGAGGAACTCGACCCATGCAGAAAACCTTCACCCTTACCGTTGTGGATTGCCCCAACTGCGCCGAACGCATGGCGAAAGCCATCCGCAAAGTACCCGGAGTCACCGAGGCGAACATCAACTTCATCACCCGGAAGCTGACCTTACAGCTTGCCGATACGGTGACGGACGAAACGCTCGCAAGCGTGCAAAAGGTAGTCGCACGGATGCAGCGCGGCTGTGTGATGGTTTAACTGCCGCATATAACGACCCCCATTTCTCTGGGAACCCCATTCTTTCGCAAGGAGTTGGTTTCCATGACCCCCAGCCAGAAACAGACCTTAGCGACCATCCTCATTGCCGCAGCGCTTTATGCAGCCGCGCTTTTCCTGCCCCAACCGGAGGTACAGCTTACCGTCTTTCTGGCTGCGTATCTGCTGGTCGGTTGGAGCGTTTTGCGGGAGGCGGGCACAAACATCCTCCACGGTGAGATATTTGACGAGAATTTTCTCATGTCCGTAGCCACCCTCGGGGCGCTGGCGCTGGGCCAATATCCGGAGGCGGTTGCGGTAATGCTTTTATACCAGACCGGCGAACTGTTCCAGAGCTTTGCGCTGGGCAAGAGCCGCAAGTCCATCGCGGCGCTGATGGACATCCGGCCGGATACCGCCCACGTGGAGCGTGACGGCGAGCTGTTCTCCGTGCCGCCTGAGGAAGTCGCCGCGGGCGAAGTGATCGTGATCAAGCCCGGCGAACGCGTGCCGCTGGACGGTGTGGTGCTGGAGGGGTCGTCGTCGTTAAACACCGCGGCGCTCACCGGCGAAAGCCTGCCCCGGGACGTTGCCGCCGGGGACGAAGTGATGAGCGGCTGCGTAAACGTAAACGGGCTCTTGCAGGTGCGAACCATCCGGGTTTACGGCGAATCCACCGTGGCCCGGATCCTTGATCTGGTGGAGAACGCGGCCAACCACAAAGCGCGCACCGAAAGCTTCATCACCCGCTTCGCGCGCGTGTATACCCCCGTGGTTTGCGCTGCCGCGCTGCTATTATTCCTTTTGCCGCCGCTTTTAGCCGGAGGCAGCTGGCATGTATGGGGCATACGGGCGTTGAGCTTTCTGGTAGTTTCCTGCCCCTGCGCACTGGTGATTTCCGTACCGCTTACATTTTTCGGCGGCATCGGAGGCGCCAGCCGCAGCGGTATTCTGGTGAAGGGCGGCAATTACCTGGAGTTGCTTTCCGCCGCGCATACCGTGGTGTTTGATAAGACCGGCACACTCACACAGGGCAGCTTCAAAGTGACGGTGATCCACCCCGATCAGGTTACCGAGCAGGAACTTCTCGAACTGGCAGCCACGGTGGAAAGCTATTCCGACCACCCCATCAGCCGCTCCATCCGTGCGCATTACCACCTTCCCGTGAAAGCGGACGGCCTGACGAACGTGCGGGAGATGCCCGGTCTGGGCGTGACCGCCGTATTGGACGGCTGCACGGTATACGCAGGCAACGGAAAGCTGATGGATTCCATCGGCATCATGCCGCCGTTGTGCTCGCACATAGGCACATTGGTGCATGTGGCGCGGGACGGTCAATATCTTGGGCACATCGTAATCTCCGACGAAGTGAAGCCGGGCTCGCGGGAGGCGATTGCATCCTTGAAACGCGAGGGCATCCGCCGTACCGTAATGCTCACCGGCGATACGCAGGCCGTGGCCGAGCAGGTGGCAAGGGAACTGGGTCTTTCCGAGATACACGCACAGCTGCTTCCGGGCGACAAGGTGGCGCAGGTGGAAGCGCTGCTTTCCACCATGGAAGGCAAGGGCAGGCTTGTGTTCGTGGGCGACGGCGTAAACGACGCCCCGGCGCTGACACGCGCGGACGTGGGCGTCGCCATGGGCGCGCTGGGCAGCGACGCGGCCATGGAGGCCGCCGACGTAGTACTGATGGACGACGATCCCCGCAAGCTTCCCCTGGCGATCCGCATCGCGCGGCGCACACTCGCCATCGCGAAGCAGAACATCCTGTTCGCGCTGGGCGTAAAACTGGCTGTGCTCGTGTTGGTCGCGGTGGGGCTGGCGGATATGTGGCTGGCGGTGTTCGCCGACGTGGGCGTGAGTATACTGGCAATTCTTAACGCCACACGGGCTCTGAAAACGCCCGGCGACACGCAGGCGGTGAAACAGCAGGGGTAAGCGGCAGCACTCCGTCGATCATTGCCCGACCCTCCGCCCTATCCATCATAATTTCGTATTCAAAAGCGGGGATACGCTAAAGTTTTGGCGTATCCCCGCTTTCCTATGCTTTCGTTTCAGTGCCTGCGAACGGTCCGGGACCGCAAAAAACCGCTTTTCACCCGCGCGCCGAACGTTAATCCGCCGTCTTCCCCTTCGGGGCGAAATAACCTTCAATGCAGTATACCGTCAGCTTGTGGGCGTGGCCTTCCTGCGCGCATTTTGGCTGAAGGCAGCAAGGGCAGATCTCGGCGAGGGGTTTATCCAGTGTGCCCGCGTTTTCATGCCTGGTATAGAGATATTTCAGGTATTTACCTTCGGCAATCCGGTGGTGGCTGTTTTTTGCATCCAGCCCTTTCCACTCGTACAGCCCCTTGGCCCCTTTGCCGGAGTTGCAACTTCTGCATACGCGCACGACGTTCTCGGGCACATCCTCGCCTCCCCGGCTGCGGGAAAGGATGTGCTCCACCGTAAGCGGCCCTTCCGCTCCGCAATAGATGCACACGCTGGGATTTTCCTGCTCCAGCAGCCACTCGCGCACAGCGGTGGACCATACGATCTCGCCGCTTCGCAGTTTGTTCAAAAAGCTCATGCGCAGTCCCCAGTCGTCGCGGCGGCCCACTGCTGCCTCGGTCATCAGGCCTGCGTATTGCCAGAAGATGGTATCCTTGACAGTTTTCACGGTTGCTGGCGGCATAGTGTTCGCTCCTTTGCACGGAATATAGGCGTTTTTTATGAACGATACAGGCAGAGTCAGTATAGCGCAAATACCCGTGCTTCACAACGGCATTGGATGAGTTCATGCCTGTTATACTATCTTGCCGGGCGGCCTGTGCTTGTCGGTTTATGCGGTTATTGCGTTTCCGTTTCCTGCGTACGGCTTTTCCGCTTTCCCACCTGCATGGAAAGGATCGTGCCAAACACCAGCGCGATTGCCACCAGCTGCAATGCGCTGAACGTGCGTCCGAAAACCAGCCAATCCAGCAAAGCGATTTCAACGAGCATCAGGTTGTTGATTCCGCTGCTTTCAAACGCCGTCAACTCCGCCTGGCTGTATGTCCACAGCCAGAAACCCAATGCCCCGCTGATCCCCGCGAGATAAACGAGAATTAGTACCAGCCGCCAGCTGAACACAGGCAGTCCCTCCGTGGGCAGCGCAACAGCCAGCAGCGCCACCGCGCCGACCAGCATCGGTAGCCCTGTCAGCGTGCGCGCGTCCGCCTTGCCCTGCGCACGCAGGCGGCGGTTAAACGTCATGTGTACGGCATATCCTACCGAGGACAGACCCATCCACAATACCCCCGCGCCGGAAAACGATTCTCCGCCCCACGGAAAATAATACAGCGCGATGCCGCCCACCAGTAGGAATAACCGCATCATATCGGATACACGCTGATTTTCCCTGAGCCACAGGCGATCCGCCAGTATGACGCAAAGGGTGTTTCCTACGCTCAGGCACAGGGAGGACTGTATCGGGGTCAGGTAGGATTGACCAATGTACTGAAACCCTTGCGCCACCGCGTAGCCTAAAAGCCCAAGCGTCAGCAATAGCCAGGGCGACAAACGTGGCTCAGCTCGCGCGGGTTTGTTCCCCCCACGCGGACGGATGCCCAACAGCAGCAACGCCGCCAGCAGATACCGCAGTCCGGAAAGCGTAAGCGGCCTGATTCCCTCCGCAAACGCAATCTTATTGAGGATGTAGGAGCCCGACCATAGCACTGTGGTTAGTATCGCAAGCGCGACCGCCTTTTTCTTCAAACGCGTTTCACCTCTCCACCCCGTTGTTCGCGCATCGCCGGGTGTTTCGCGCAGTCCACAGGTGTAACCGTTGGCATGTCGGTTCCGGTTCGCAAGCTGTTATTGAATACCCTGCCGTCTTTCAAAGAAAAAGCCGCGTTTTCAACGCCGCTTTCCCTATGCCTTTGTTATCGCACGCAGAGACCGCCACAGGCCGCGCACCCGCCTTCGCCCGTTTCCCGCAGGCTTGGCGGCATAGCGTCGCCGACATCCTTCATGGCGAGGATCATCTCATCGCAGGGGATGGGGCAGGCAACGCCTGAAAGCGCCAGCTGCGCGGCAGTCAGCGCCTGCGCGGCTCCGCCGGCGTTACGGTATACGCAGGGAATCTCCACCAGCCCCTGCACCGGATCGCACACCAGCCCCAACATATTCATCAGCGCAAACGCACACGCATCCGCCGCCTGCTGCGGCGTCCCGCCGTACAATTCCGTAAGTGCCGCCGCAGCCATGCCTGCTGCCGAACCGCACTCCGCCTGGCAGCCGCCCTCCGCGCCGCTGACTGTCGCCTGCAGGGCGATGGCGCGGCCGACCGCCGCCGCGGTGAACAGTGCCGTTACCAACATATCGTCAGAAAAGCCTTCCTTCTCCTGCACAGCCAGCAGAACACCGGGCAGAATGCCGCAACTCCCTGCCGTCGGCGCGGCGACGATCTTGCCCATGCAGGCGTTGCTCTCGGCCACGGCCAGCGCATAGGCACAGGCGGTACCCAGCAGCCCCATCCTGTCCGGCTGCCCGAATGCGGCGAGTTTTGCTGCTTGCCCGCCTACACGCCCGGATAACGAACGCATCGCGGGGTTTAGCCCATCCTGCACACTCTGGCGCATCACGGCGAGAGTTCCGCGCATCCGCGCGCGCACCGCGCTTTCGTCCACACCGTCCTGTTCCGCCTGCCATTGGATTGCCGCCCGGCCGATGCCGCCGCACACGCGCGCGGCTACCAGCGTCTCCGCTATGGTCTGCATGGCATATCCCTCCCCGTCTCCCCCGCCACGTTCGGGACGCGCGCGGGCAGATATGCGACGTGGTAAACGTCGCTGATTTTTTCAAGCCGCTGAATCAACTCCGGCTCCGCGTTGCCGTCCAGCTCCAGCGTCACTATCGCCTCACCTCCCGCCGCACAGCGCGCAACGCGCATGGTGGCGACATTCAGGCGGCTTGCGGCCACCTCTCCGCTGATACGCGCAATCATGCCGGGGGTATCCCGGTAGGTGAGCACCAGCGTGTTGATATGGCCGGAGATCGCGGTTTCCAGCCCGTCCACCGACTGGATAACGATTTCCCCGCCGCCTACGGACGCGGCTTGCAGGCGAATGCTTCGCCCTGCCCGGTTTGTAAGCTCCATAACGACCGTGTTGGGGTGGGCGTTGCGGAGCTTCGCATTATAGAAGGATACTTTCAGCCCGGCATCCTGCACATAGGTCAAACTGTCGCGCAAGCGAATGTCATCCACTTCCATGCCCAGCAACCCGCCCACCAGCGCGCGGTCGGTGCCGTGCCCCTGATAGGTTTTCTGAAACGAACCCCACAGGCCGATTTTCGCCTGAGCAGGTTCTCCGCCCAGCAACATGCGCGCGAGTTTGCCGATGCGCGCCGCCCCCGCCGTGTGGGACGAACTCGGGCCGATCATCACCGGGCCGATCAAATCAAACATATCCATCCGTTTATGCCTCCCGCTCCCCTGTTTCCCAAGGGGCGTATTGCTCTGTCTCCGCAAGGCGCCGCACGCGTCCGTCCGTGACCCGTTTCAGCTCCATCCATACTGCGTCCGCGTCCGTTTGCCGGCACAGGAGCGTAAACCGTACATCCGTGGCATAGACCGGGGGTTCCGGGCGCACAGGCAGGTTTTTAAACGCATACTGCACCTTGTCCCAAAAAGGATAACCCACCTGTAATTCCCAGCGAAACGACGGTACCATTTCACACTCGCCCGCCGCGGCGAGTGCGAGCGCGCAACTGTGCCCGTACGCGCGCGCCAATCCGCCCGCGCCCAATAGTATGCCTCCGAAATACCGCGTTACCACCACAGCGCAGTCCACCAAACAACGCGCTTTGAGCATCTCGATCATCGGCAGTCCCGCGGTGCCCCCGGGTTCGCCGTCGTCGCTGTAACGCATCACGCCAGCGTTATGCCCGACGATATAGGCGTAGCAGTTGTGGCTGGCAGCCTTATGCTGCTGCCGCACGGCAGCGATAAAGGCAAGCGCGGTTTCCTCGGTTTGCACGGGTGCGGCGTGGCTGATAAAGCGGCTTTTCTGTATCACGTACTCGTCTTCCGCATCTCGAAGCAGGGTTTTATACGCTTTCATATCGTTTCCTTCCGTATGGTTTACTTCTATTATACTCACTTGCGCTTCTCTGCACAACGGGATGAACATTTGTTCGCAACCGATTGACAAATTCCGCTCAGCCCTTTATGATAAAAGGTGTTACAAAGGAGGGTCTCCATGATCGTCTTAGGGATAGATCCGGGGTTGGCGACCCTTGGTTGGGGTGTGATCGAAGCCGGGGGCGGGCGGCAGAAGCTGATCGATTACGGCTGCATTATCACCACGCCGGATCATACTTTGCCCGAGCGGCTGCTAACCATTCAAACCGATATGGCGGCGCTTGTCGAGCGCTTCAAGCCCGAAGCGATTGCCTTTGAGGAACTGTTTTTCTCCCGCAACGTCACCACGGCGCTCATCGTGGGCGCGGCGCGCGGCGTGAGCGTCGCCGTATGTGCGGCATTTACCGGCGAACTGTACGAATACACGCCCATGCAAATCAAGCAGGCCATGGTCGGCTACGGCAGGGCGGAAAAGCGGCAGGTTCAGGAAATGGTCAAGATTCTGCTGCATATGGACGAGATTGCCCGGCCCGACGACGCGGCCGACGCGCTGGCCATCGCGCTCACCCATGCCGCCACCGGCGTGGCCTGCGCACAGTTTATCATGAAATGAGGGGTCATATATGATCGCGCTCATCGAAGGCACGGTACTGGAAAAAAGCGAAGGCGAAGTGGTGTTGCTGACCGGCGGCATAGGCTTTCGCCTGCTGTGCAGCATGAACACACTGGTAATGATTCCTCCCACAGGGCAAACGTGCCGGCTGTATACGCATTTCAGCGTCCGCGAGGATGCCATGGATTTATTCGGCTTTATGACCCGTGAGGAACGGGAGATGTTCCGCCGCCTGATTTCCGTAACCGGCATCGGGCCAAAGTCCGCGCTGTTCGTGCTGGGCAGCCTGACACTCAGCGATCTGAGGCTGGCGATTCTCACCAACGACATCGCGCTTTTAAGCCGCGCGCCCGGCATCGGCAAAAAGACGGCGCAGCGCATCGCGCTGGAATTGAAGGATAAGGTTACCAGGGACGCGCTGGAAAGCGGCGTGAGTGCCGAGGATATCGCCATTATGGATACGGAAGCCCCCGCGCAGGACGCGCTGGGCGAGGCCATGCAGGCGCTGAAGGCTTTGGGTTATTCCCCACAGGAGGCCGCCAAAGCTTTGAAAGGTGTCAAGGATCAGGCGCAGACCGCGGATGAGATGATCCGACTGGCGCTGCGCAACATGGCCCAGCAGATGTAAGCGGTTCTTCCCACCTTTGACCCGTTATAAAGGAGCGCATGAATGCCAAACGACGAACGTTTGATTACCACCGGTTTTCGCGATGGCGACGACGAACAGGAATTGACCCTCCGGCCCAAGACGCTCAACGATTACGTGGGGCAGGAACCGATCAAACAAACCCTGCGCATCTCCGTACAGGCAGCGCTGCAGCGCCGGGAATCGCTGGATCATCTGTTGCTGTACGGCCCGCCGGGGCTTGGCAAAACAACGCTGGCAGGCATCATCGCCGCGGAGATGGGCCAGAATATCCGCATCACCAGCGGCCCCGCCATCGACAGACCCGGCGATCTGGCCAGCATCCTGACCAATTTAAGCGACGGCGACATCCTCTTTATCGACGAAATCCACCGCCTCAGCCACTCCGTGGAAGAAGTGCTTTACCCCGCCATGGAGGACTACGCGCTGGATATTATGATCGGCAAGGGGCCGACGGCACGCAGCATCCG
>JAJFVI010000235.1 GCA_021371895.1 Eubacteriales bacterium
GGGGAGGCTTGTGCATGCAGCACGTGCGTGATGCGCAAGTCCAGAAAGGATCGAGTGCTATGGTTTTGTAATGCCGGCCTGGACAATCGTGGCCAGGCGGCGGATGGAAGCAGTGTATAATAAGCATTGCGGCAGGTTGCATGGCTGCAGGGAAACTGATAACCCTGAACGCTCGTGGTTTTGACAATGAAAAACCCCTTGCCGTTTGGCAAGGGGTTAGGATTGGTCGGACGATTAGTAGCGGGGGTTCTGCTTGGCGAAGCAATCGCGGCAGTAGACCGGACGATCGCCACGCGGCTGGAAAGGCACCTGTGTGGTTGCGCCGCAACCATCGCAGATCACTTCATACATTTGACGCTCTGCGCCGGAGCTGCGACCGCCTTGTGAGCCGCCATTACGGCGTGCAGAACGGCAAGAAGGGCAGCGGCTCGGCTCGTTGGTGAAGCCTTTTTCCGCGAAGAACTGTTGTTCGGAAGCGGAGAAGCTGAATTCGGCGCCGCAATCACGGCAGGTGAGGGTTTTGTCTGTGTACATGTTTATGTACCTCCTTATTATTGTTTCCAGTCGTTGAGTACTCTTATGTTGGCAAATGGTTCAATGAACAGTTACTCGACAGAACTGGAACCAAGAGGCACATTGGAGTAACAAGATGGGTAACTCCGATATTATAACATACTTTTTTGGAATGTGCATAGTTTTCAAAAATAAAAGTTGAAAATTTTGCGGGAAGATGCCGGAAGCATAGATGACTTCTCGCGTTTACTGCCTTAGCTAATTGCCCGGTAGCGTAACGTGCGGTATTCTTTCGGATTCAGGCTCGCGGCATCAGGATTGGGCTTATCCGCCATCGGCAGCCAAATTCCGTCTTTCCTACGGCTCAATCACAATATGCTCGCCCAGCTTTCTGGGGCTGAAGGTATACCGAAGCTGATCGAAGCTTGTAATCTTCTCTCCCATCAGCGTCAGGCCCCGAATGGTCACTCCGTCGATGGTGTGATCTTTATTGATGGCGAAAATGCGCACCGCAGGCACTTTACCGCTGAGTACGGTCAGGTTCTCAATCAGCACATCGCGGATATTGCCGCGCTCCGCGCTCTTGGACCATTGGCTTTTGGTAGTGGTCAGGTCGATCAGAAATTCCGCGCCGTCCCCCTGCCCAAGCGTACAATCTTCCACGGTGATGTTGGAAAACACCACATGGCGGATCAGCGCGTTATCGCTGTTGTGGATGGAGCAAACGGGCTTATGGTTGGCGTGCAGCACTGTGATGTGGTCGAAGGTGATGTTTTCCATCACATCCGCGCGGGTTTCGTAGCCCACTTCACAGCTTTGCGCCAGATCCGTCCACAGCACGCAATCGGTAAAGCTGATGTCGCTCACATCCCCGTCGTACCCTTTGACGACGAGGTTATCATCCCACCCGCGCACAAAGCAGCCGCTCACTGCCACGCGCCGGCAGCTTTGCACGGTAATGCCGTCGCTGTTGCTGCGCGCACCGATGATCTTCACGTTTTGTACCGTCACATCCTCGCAGTGGTACAGGTTGAGCGCCCACGCGGCGGGGTCGAGGATGGTGATGCCCGAGATGCTCACGTTTTTACACCCTGAAAAATCAATGGGAACGGTGGTTTCCTCCCAGCGGTCCAAAGTGCTGCCGTCGATGATCCCGCGCCCGCAGATGCGTATGTTTTCCGCGTTGCTGGCAATAAACTGCCCGCGCACCACAGCACCCGGGGCCAGGTAGACCGTCTGGTTGTCTGTGAGCGTTACGGTGCCGATGGTATGCAAGCCGTCGCCATAGGCAAGCACGGCGTCGCCGGTGGCGATCAGGAGCCGCCTTGGGAAAGCAGCCCCCGGCAGAGACACAGGAACGACCACCACGCGAGCGCGAGCAGCCCGCCGGCGACCGCC
>JAJFVI010000166.1 GCA_021371895.1 Eubacteriales bacterium
CCCTTAACTCTCCGGTATCGTCCTTTTGCAGCAGTTCGTGATAGGCCAGCGTTGCGTTGAACGCGACGGCAGCCACTAAAAGCGCGCAGCAGACGTTTTTCCATCTCGGCTTCCATGGAACCTGGTGGAGATAAATCGTGACGACGGGCAGGGCGAGCACCGTAACGGGCAGGTTATACCGCGGCGCATAGGGCGCGTTGGTAGTCAGGTACAACCCGCTAAAAACGATTAGCGCCGCCAAAAAGAGATGGGTAACGATTCGGTGCTCCATTGAGTAGCGCTCCGGGTGCTTCACCGCATGCCGGACACTTAGGACAATGAGCACAATGAAACCCAGACAGACCAGGTTCTGGACAGTATGGAGGGAAAGAAAAGCGCCTGTTTGGTTATACCCCAGCGACTCCAGCCAGCCGTTGATCAGTTCTTCCAGCGCGGTGAGCGAGATGGGCACAAAATGGACGTATTCATAATGAAAGAAGCTGTAATGCCGGGCGAGGATCGCCGTGTTGATACAATAGCCGATCGCCGCACAAAGGCTCGCGAAGGCGGCGACGGTTAAAAAGGAAACCCACCGGTTCCCACTAAACCTCAGCTTGCCGTTTTCAAAAAGCGAGTCCCGGTGCGTAACGAGCAGCACAATGGCCGAAACGGCCAAGGGCGCGTAGAAAACCATCAGGTAGCGCAGGCCGTTCATCCCCGTCAGCAGCGACAGCACGCCGATGACGCACGCAAGCAGGGCGCGGCGCAGCTTCGTTTTGCCGTTGTTCCACTGCAGGATCATGCCCAGGACGCAAAAGGCGCTGGCGACGTAGAACGTGTAATGCGCACCGTAAACAACGAATTCGAAGTAAAGCGCCGATACCGGCAACACCAGCACGGGCGCCGTCCAGAGATACCATCGCGTAAGGCGCAGCTGGCGGCACAGATAATAATAGCTGAGCAGTAAAAGCGCGTACAGTAAAAAGCTCCCGACCATACGCACGGTATGCCAGTCGGAAAACACCTTAAACAGCGGTGCGAAAACCAGCTGCGAATACCACACATGCAGCTCCGTCGCATAATACCAGTTTTGCGAGAGGATCGCGTTCTCCTGCGAAAGCAGCTTGGCCAAGAGCAGCTCGCTGGACATATCGGAGTTGAGCAGATGATCCATCCGCCATTGCATTAATATAAACAGCGCCGACAGACTCCCGAAAAACCAGATCCAAGGCAGGATTCGCCTTAGGCGCGCCTTGGTCATCGACGTTCTCCGTTCGTGGCTTGCGACGCTTGAAAGTCCGGGGCCGCCGTATCGTCCGGGTTCGCATCGGAGGAGGGCGCGTCCCCTGCGTCGGGTTTGGGTTTGAAAATCCAAAACTTGCTGACCACATAGTTAAACACCGTCACCAGCACCATCACGATCAGTGCGTTTACAGTATTGCTGATTCCGGCCAGCTTAATAAGCACGGCGATGCCCTCCTCAATGACCGCCCAGCTCACCAGCCGCGCCCCGGCAAACTGCAGAAATTCCCTGATCTTGCTGTGCCGCGTGCCGCCCTGCACGCGGAAAACCATCCACCGGTTGATCCAAAAGGCGAAAACCACAGCGATCACCCAGGAGATGAGGGTGCCCGTCATTACCTGCGCAGTATTCGCACCGTCAATCGTATGGTCTTGCGATAGCAGGATATAACAGCCGTATTTGATCGCCAGGCTTAAAAGCGTCGTCACGCCGCCCGCGATCACATAACGAACCAGTTCCAGCATTTCCTTGCGGTCGTTCAGGAGTTTTTTTAACTTTTGCATTCTTTATTCCTCTCCGTGATCGCCGCGAGCATAATCGCAGCTTAAAATATCGCTCAACGCCACCGTTACGTGTGTTTTCTTCGCGCCTGCGATCAGCGTGGCGTTGTCTTCGGTAAGCGCCGTCACCAAAACTGTCTTTTGCGACATCTGGCCGTCGATAAACAGCACGACGCGAATCTTGCGCTCCTTTTGAAGCGAATAGCGTAAAAACCGATCCATTCGCGCCTCCTCAGCTCGTGCCCGGGGAGGCCGTCGTTACGGCGAAGATCAGGTAGTTTCCGCCCCCGCTTTCGTACACGAGGGTCAGCAGGGTGCGCAGGCTTTCCTCATCCACATCGTATTGATAGTACTCGGAAGGGCTTACGTATACATATTGGACACCGTAACGGGTCAGCAAAGCGAGGTTGTCGGCGGGAGCTTCGTAAAATGCTTTAATCTCCTGCCTGCGTTGGGTGGTGTTGAATCCGTGGTAATACAGATATAGGTCGCTTCCACACACGATGGTGCGGCCCGCCAGCGAAGCGACGGGGTTAAGGTGCTCATCTCCGGTCAAGAACACGCTGTGCTCCGGTGTGTTTTGCTCCACATACTCCGCCACGGCAATATCCTCGGTACCGTAAGCCTGATAATCGCTCACCAGTTCTCTGGTCACGGTCAACCCCGCAGAGAGGAAGCAAGTTATCAAAAACAGCGCGGCGAGCATTCTCCGGCCACCCAGCCCGTGCAGACGCGCGTACAGCTCCATAGCGTAATCCGCCGCCATAGGCAGGCACAACAAAAACCAGACGTAGATCAGCTTGTTGTTGTCATACTCGTTGGGTTGAAAGAGAATCAGCTCGGCAAGCAGAAGGATGAGGAAAGCGCCCGCGGCCAGCAGGCGGTTCTGCCGTATCCAATCCCGCGCGGGGGGCTGGTCGGCAAAGCAGGTTTCCGGCTCGCCGGGGGTAAAGCGTGCGGCGCGGGCGGCGGCTTCGGCTTCTTTATCGTGGTGGTAGGAGGGCGATAGAATCTCCTCCAGCAGGGGCCTGTGGCTGGCCTCGGGCCCGTCCGTGCCCGTAACGGCACGCATCACGCCCACACGGTCGCTGTCCTCGGGGGAAAAGGCGGCGGCACGGAGCTTATCCGGCGGCAAAGGACGAACGAAGGGGCGCGAAGCGGTAAATTTTCCGGCCTCGTCGGCGGCGGC